>JABDHH010000048.1 GCA_013285585.1 Chlamydiota bacterium | reverse complement strand
CCAAACCTTCGGCGACATGAAAATCACCGGAGCGTTCAAAAATGCCGCTGTTTCTGCGTCGCTCGGCTTTCAAGGAGATCCAAGGCTAACAGAGGATCGTATTAGGCGTGAGATCATCAGCATGGCGGCAGGAAGTGTCCTAGCCTCACTAGCGCTTTCGACAGGACTGACGGTCGGGCTGCACGAAGTGGTGGGCCATGGACTCTTAGGGATCGAGTTGACCCAGCAATCAGGCTCCTCTCCCACATACCAAATCGACGGATGGGACAATTTCAATAAAATAGGAGCAGCTGGTTCTTTCCGAGAAGGCCTGAGCGCTTTTTTCCATTGGCTTGTTCCTTGGGATATGGGCTCCACAGCGGGTGTGACTTATCATTATCCCGATCAGCCCAACGGGATTGGACAGGCCATGGGAATGGAGGGTCGCGACGCTTGGATTTCGGTCGCAGGCTCTCTTCCGGGCCTTGCTTTAGATTCTCTTTCCGTTATAGGAGGAATGCATTTGAGAAAACGCTCTCCCGTTCTCGGAAACATGCTGGTCGGTTTCGGGGTGGCGGACAATTTGATGAATGCACAATATCCAATTACTGCCGCTATGATGTCCGATAGCGAACTGAAAGCCAACGCGCTAAGCGGTCACGATTTTGCCAATTGCGCTCTGCAAATGAGCGGTTATCTCGGAATTTCCGCTCACGACATCGCCATTTCGACAGCGGTCTTTTGGACTGCATTCGTGCCGATCATCGCAGTTGCCGCTTATCTGCATACACGGTCGCATATCGGAGATGTCGTGCCGGACGTCCTTGCCCTGAAACGCTGGGTTGAAAAAGCAAAGAAAGATCCGAAGGCCAGCGCAGAACTGGAAAAATATTATCAGTCCTACCGGCATAAAAAAAGACTCGAAGCGGTCAAGATCGAAGCTCTTCCTACAAGTTCCGTGTTTTGCGATTTCCTCGGTTATCTTCTCGATAAAATCCCTTCGCAATCTCTCGCGGAATGCAAGACGGAGATCCTCGCTTCTTGGGAAAAGAATCTCCCGAGAGACCGGATCCAGACAGCTCTGACGGTGGCCTCGGCGGGCGGGACGGCGATGGCCATCGCAACCAAAACCCTGGATGTTCTCGCCCTTGCGAACTCATCGCTTCAAACTGCGGCAACAGCGCTCAGCTATACAGCGCCTGTCTTCATAGGCGCATCCGTCCTCTCTGCCGGATATCAAGTGTACAAGGATTTCCAATGCCCTGACTCAGTTGTCCCTCTCTCCGCCAAAATGTTGAGCGTAGCGAAGCTCGTTCTGACCGTAGCTTGCGCTGTGTTGATGACCACCATGCTCTTCGTCCCAGGGCTGAATCTTGCCTTCATCGGAGTGCTTGTTCTAGGCGCCATCCTGAATATCCTTTTGTCGTACGGCCGATCTCAGGTGATCCGCGACTCGTTTGCTTTCCAAAAAGCGATATCGCCCGAAGTCTGGGATGTGATGTATCCCTTATGGAAAAACCATCGGGAAACAAAGACCCCAATGTGTACAGTCCTAAAAACCTGGGCCGATTGCGTATCGAAGAAAGCGGATCTGAATACCTATAAGCCTGTTGCCGGCTCCAAATGGAACGCAAAACCCGGCCGTATTATTTTCCCCAGAGCCGATAGCGCTCAAAGATCACGAAATGAAGATAGGTTGACGCTGGAGTTTGGACACAACAGCCGCCCAGGCTTGCTATAATTCACAAGTTCGGATAAGGCAGTTATTGTGAGCCAATTGCAAAACTCGCGGGACCAACAAAATCGCCCTTTTAAGCCATTTTGCCTCCTTGTGGCCGAGCCCTACTTTGCTCAAAGTATGTGCTCGGCCACAAGGTAAAGGGCCTACGGCCCAGGCAAACTGGCTGAAAATCATCGATTTTTTTGGCGCCGGGAGTTTTGCAATTGCCTCATTGTGTCCAAACTCCAGTTCATGGGTATTTACCAAAATTTCGTAGACACCCTTCTAAAGCTTCGCTAGAATCACCGCCGAATTTTTCAAACTACACAGCTAGGGAATGTCGTATGAGCCTTTCCATTGTCAATATGCCAAGCCCGCACTTAAGGATAGTCGGATCATTTCTTGTGGCGAGAGAACTGCTTCGGCTAGGTCAAGTTTGCCGGGGTGTGTGGCGGGATGTGCTGGAGCGGAGGGAAGGTATCGTGACTCTTTTTGCTCAAGCGGAACAGCGGCGTATAAAAGTGGAGCCCATACCGTTTCGTGTTCGATTGACTCTTTCCGATGTTGTTGGACAGTGGCGCCAGCTTTCTCCAAGCAATGCCAGCGCAGTTCGCGAAGACTTGGATCGCCAGCCACTTGTGTTTTACTCAGGGCGGCAATTTGATCTTGCTCATGTGCTTCTTGAAGAAGACACTCTTAATAGGCGATACTGTGCAATGTCGTGCCGCTTAGAGCAAGAGCAAAATATTCGCAGTGCACTCATTCTCGCCCTTTGTTGCCACAATGCTCTTACTAGGGATGTACAGCTTGG
>JABDHH010000047.1 GCA_013285585.1 Chlamydiota bacterium | reverse complement strand
TGTTTATTGGCGGGGCATACCGAGGATGATTTTAGTCGCGTTAAAAGAAATATCGGAAGGAACTCAGCTCACTTTCGATTACGGCACCTTTTTTTGGAAGGAGTGCAGTCAGACTCCGGTTCTTTTCGAATGAGTACATAGAGATGGTTTTGTCTCCTTCCTTGCGCAGCGCCGGTTCGATCCGGGTCTCTAAGAATGGGAATGAACGTCTTTTGACAGTTTCTGAATACGAAGCCGCGATCGGTGCGGCATTCATCCCAAAGCTCGATTTTGGAGACGATTCCATCATCCAAGATATCAGGGAAAGGACGCAAAAGATTGATAAAAAAGGGGAGTTGACCAAGGAGCAGCTCTGGCTTGGCAGTTATTATATCAAGGAGATCCAGTCCCTCATCATCCCGGAAGTGACGATCCGGTGGGTCGATGATTCGGTCGGATGGGGATTGTTCGCTGATAAATCCTTCAAAAAAAGGGAATTCATAGCAGAGTATTGTGGTAAAGTGCGGCGGAGGCGGCGCCAAGATAAAGAAAACGCTTATTGCTTCGAATATATAGTGGCTCCTCATGTTCCGACGCCCTATACGATCGACGCCCAAGACCAGGGAGGAATCGGACGCTTCATCAATCACAGCGATCGGCCCAATCTCTTGTCCGCCCTGGCCACTTTTGATTGGATCAGCCACATCATCCTGATTGCGAACGAACCGATTTCGGCAGGAGATCAGCTTTTCTATGATTACGGCCCCGATTATTGGTCGTGCCGCTCGAAACCCAAGAGCTTGACTGAACGAGAGAACGCGAGTACTTTTTAAGCCATGCGCAAGTTGTTTGTGTATTTCTTTGCTTTTCCTTTGTTTGCCACGGTCAACGAACCTTTTCGCTGGGAATTCTTCAGCGGATACCGAAACGACAGGCTCCATTGGCATTTGCAAACGGGCGGGACAGGATTATTGAATACCAGCGAGATCTACCGGGATGTTCAATTTTGGGAAAATGGACTCACGATCCAGACGATCAATCGAGATCTTGTCATTTTCCTCCGCGGCAGCTACGGTGCATTTGGCAAGGGGACTCTTTTCGAGAGATATGCGAACCTTCCATTTACATCTGACGAGCCCCAATTTCGATTCGATACGAACGGTTGGGCTGCAGACACTTCAGGATATTTTGGCTATGCGGTCAACCTAACGACAGACCGGACCTATAAAGTCATTTTGATTCCGCTCGTGGGATGTTCCGCTCATTTCGAGCATCTCCGAGGAAACGACGGCCGGCCCAATCCATTCGAATCTTCCAATGCCATCGGCGCAAATTTTTATACCATGAGCTCATCGTTGCCCGGCAGTCTCCATTTGACCTGGTACGGAGCGTTTCTCGGCGCCGGATTTCAGATCCAACCCGGAGGCAGGCTGAATTTCAGCGGGGGATATAGTTATCATTGGCTCTACGCCAGGTTCAAGACGGAGTATGACAACACGCTTTCCCTCTTCGATCCAAGCTTGGCGAGCGAGAAGCAAAATTCTTTCCATTTCCGGACGAAAGGAAGCGGCAACCTCGGCCAGACCGGCTGGGGACAGATCGATTACCTGATTTCCCGTCTTTGGCGCACTGGCCTAGGAGCAGAGATCCACTATTATTCATCCGAACTTCTCGAATCGAACCTGCATGAACAAACTGCCCAGATCGTGCCGGCCGGAGGAATCACTAACTCCGTAATCTCCCAAAAACTTAAAATCCGATGGACTTCCATCTCAGGCTGGTTCATGACATCTAGAGACTTTTAGTGCTCCTTTTCAAAAGTTTTTGGTGCAATTTCGGGGTCAAAGCCGCTATAATCGACGGTCGCAAGTTGATCTGTATTGGATTAATACAGATCAACTTGCGAGGCCTGCGGTCGTCGATTCTAGCCAAACTTTCACGCCGAAATTGTTTCAAAAACTTTTGAAAAGGAGCACTAGTGTGAACGATCCCCATTCCTATCGCCAGCCGGGATCCCGACTGCCTCCCCGAGACCAACTCATCATGGGGATCCATGCCGTGCGCGAAATTCTTCTTCATGCGCCTGAGCGGCTTCTTCGGGTCTATTCCAACGAACCTAAAAAACCGGGGAGGAAATCCCAACTTCTGGACCTGTGTGAAAAGCAGAGGATTCCTATAGTCCACACGTCTGCGGATGCTTTGACTAAGATGACGGGGTCCGATTCCCACCAGTCTGTCGCTGCGCACGTTAAGGGACGATCCTTTCTGGATGTGTCGGAATTTCTCAAGCGGATCGAAGGCCAGGATCGCTCGTTTGTCCTGATGGCCGATCAAATATTCGATCCACAGAATTTCGGAACGTTGATCCGAAGCGCCGAATGTCTTGGGGCCGATGCAATCGCCTGGTCAAAGAACCGAGGTTCCGATATCACGCCCGTGGTAGCCAAATCTAGCTGCGGTGCAAGCGAGCTGCTCTCTTTGATCCGTATTTCCAACTTAGCTGAAGCTGTAGGGCAATTCCAAGACGGGGGGTTCGACGCCGTAGCCGCACTCCTTGAAAAAGATTCTCAAAACGCGTTTTCCTTTGAATTTTCCCCT
>JABDHH010000046.1 GCA_013285585.1 Chlamydiota bacterium | reverse complement strand
GTACCCTTGTTGGTACAATAATCCAATGCCGACTACCGGGACGCCTAAATCGTTCACTGCTTTGAGCTGATCTCCAGCCACATTGCCAAGACCGCCTGAATAGATGGGAAGCGTTTCGCTCAACATGAATTCCATGCTGAAATAGGCGACTGCGCTCAAAGCCGTGCTGGGATATTTTTGATGAAACCAAGTCTGCGTCGACTCGTGAAGCTCTGCATCGGCTTTCTTCAAATCCTGGATGATGTTACAAAAGTTAGGATCGGCCAGAACCGTTTTCAATTTTTCTCTGGATATTGTCTGCAGAATCACAATGGGATTGCGCGTGAGAGCCCAGAGGTCTGCATCCAGCTCCTTCCAGATCGCATCTGCTTTATGATCCCAGGACCAGATCACATCGCAAGCAATCTCTTGTAATGTGTCGTAGCCCTCTAACCCTTCGCCTTTGTCTTCATGATTCAACATTTGATTCCTTTGTCTACAATAGATTGCGCTTCCTCCAGAATGCGGCTCAAATGTTCTTTGCCAAGGAAGCTTTCTGCGTAAATCTTATAGATATCCTCAGTCCCTGAAGGGCGGGCCGCGAACCAGCCGTTTTGGGAGATGACTTTCAATCCTCCGATGGGAGCCCCGTTTCCCGGAGCGTTTGTGAGGATGGCTTCGATTTTTTCTCCAGCCAATTCCTTGGATTGGACTTGGCTGGGAGATAATTTCTTCAAGCGCTCTTTTTGTTCAGCGGTAGCCGCCGCCTCGTCGAGGTCGTAAAAAGACTCGCCGAATTCATCAGTAAGGTCTCGATACAGCTCGCCGGGATCGCGTCCCATCCGCGCCGTGATTTCCGCGGAGAGGAGAGCTGCGGCAATTCCATCTTTATCCGTTGTCCAGACAGTGCCATCTCTTCTCAAAAATCCCGCTCCGGCGCTCTCTTCTCCTCCGAATCCAAGCGATCCGTCCAACAAGCCATCGACGAACCACTTGAATCCTACAGGAACTTCCACCAGTTTTCTTCCCAGCTTTTTAGCGACTCGATCGAACATCTGGCTGCTCACAACCGTTTTCCCAACGGCTGCGTTCCGGTTCCATGCCGGCCGATGCTGGAAAAGATAGAGAACCGCGGCGGACAGATAGTGATTGGGAGGGAGAAGCCCGCTCGTTTTCGTTACGATTCCGTGCCTGTCGTGATCCGTATCGCAAGCAAAGGCAACCCTGAACTGGTCTTTCAAACCGATGAGCCGCTGCATGGCATAATGGGAGGAAGGATCCATCCGAATCTGGCCATCCCAATCGACTGTCATAAAATAAAACGTCGGATCGACCTCCAAATTTACGACAGTCAGATCGAGGCCGTATCGTTTGGCGATCGGTTCCCAATAATGGACCCCTGCCCCGCCCAGGGGATCGACGCCGAGATGGATCTTCGCATTCCGAATGGCGTCCATGTCGATCACCGATCCCAAATCTTCCACATAGGCTTTGAGATAATTGTACCGTTGGATCGTCGGAGCTTGCAGGGCTTTTGCCAATGAGATCCTCTTAACTGCCTTGAGCTTCTCTTCAATCAGGGCGTTGGCCCTCGCTTCGATCCAATTCGTGATATGGACATCGGCGGGGCCGCCATTGGATGCATTGTATTTAAAGCCTCCGATATCCGGTGGATTGTGCGAAGGGGTGATCACGATCCCATCGGCAAGTCCCCTGTCCCGTCCTCGGTTATAGCAGAGGATCGCATGAGAGATCACAGGAGTCGGAGTATATTCATCATGTTCCGCCAACATGACATTGACGCCGTTCGCGCCTAGGACCTCAAGAGCGGTTGTGAAAGCGGGCTTGGAAAGGGCATGCGTATCCATTCCCATGAGTAAAGGGCCTTCGATTCGATTCGCCTTGCGCCACTCGCAGATTGCTTGTGTGATCGCAAGAATATGCCATTCATTGAAGCCCTTTTTTAAAGAAGAGCCCCTATGTCCAGAGGTGCCAAACACTACGCGCTCTTCAGGGCGGGTTGGGTCTGGAATTTTCGAGTAAGCTGCCAGGAGCTTCGGAACATCGACGAGAATCGAAGTAGGCGGGGGCTTGCCGGCCAGGGGACTGATTTTCATCTTTTATTCTGCAATGAAGAGAGTTGATTGCGCGTCGATTCAAAATCGGTATGAAGGACGGATTGGATCCCTAATTTTCGAGCCACATCTACGTACATAGAGGTGTTTTCGATATACACAACCTCTTCGCGACAAACCTGCGCAATATCCAAAGCGAGGCGGTATATCTCTTCGTCTGGTTTTCGCAAGTGAACGATAGATGAAGAAATAAAAAAGTCCACAAAGCGATCCAGTTGAAACTTTTTGATCCGATACTCGTTTAATTCTTTACATTCATTGCTGACCACTGCAATTTTCCATCCATGGCGAGCTTTGAGTTTTACAATCAAGTCGATCATGTTCGGATAGGGCTTTGATTGCTCGAACATAAATTTTTGAAAACGACTTCGTGTAAAGGATCTCTTTCGGTAGAAAACAACTCTGTTCAAGTATTCTTCAAGGGAGATTTTGCCTATTTCCAATGTGTCAAAAGTGAGATGATGTCGATTCTCCATCTCCTCCA
>JABDHH010000045.1:824-2794 GCA_013285585.1 Chlamydiota bacterium | reverse complement strand
TGTCCTCCGGACAGGGTTTTCCCCATTTCCGCTAGGAGCGTATCGTAATGCTTCGGCAATTCTGAAATGAACTCGTGCGCGTAGGCTTTGCGGGCAGCTTCTTCGATCTCTTCCTTCGAAAAACTTCTTCCGAAGGCGATGTTTTCCGCGACGGTGTCGAAAAAGAGAAACGGCCTTTGCGGGACGAACGCGATCTGGTCGCGAAGAGACCTTTGCGTCAGGGCATTGATCGGAATTCCATCGATCCTGATTTCCCCTTGTTGGATCTCATAGAGCCGGGGCAGGAGCTGCACCAAGGTCGATTTGCCCGCTCCCGTCGCTCCGACGACCGCCACAACCTCTCCCCTTTTGACCGTAAAACTCAGGTCCTTAAGAACCCAATCGTCCTTGTACTTGAACCAAACGTGGTCAAATTCGATCAGGTTTTTGAACCCGGTCAAATGGATTGCCCCATCCCGATCTTGGATCAGCGGCTTGAGGTTGAGCACCTCGAACATCCGTTCTGCGGCTACGACCCCTTTCTGGACGTTTGCGTTCTCTTCAGCGAATTTCTTCACGGGCTCATAGAACATGTGGAGCAGGCCGCAGAACATGAGAAGCTGGCCGACCGTCATCCTGAGCGTATAAAGGCCAAAGAGGACAACGATGGCGAGACAGCAGGTGGCGATCATGTGGAGAAGCGGGCGGGTCAAAAGCCCGTATTTGGCGCTTTTGCTTTCCAGAGCAGCCATCTGGTCGTTCTGCTCTTTGTACTTGCGAAGGGAAAATGCCTCCATCGCAAAAATCTTGACCGTCTGAATTCCTGCCAGAAAATCGAGGAGAACCGAAGTGAACGTCTCTTGGTTTTTCTGAAGTTGGCGCGTGATCCGCTTCACCTGTCGAGTTAAATAAACCACGGGGAATACGATCAGGGGAAGGCCGAGGAAGATGATCATCGAAAGCTGCCAGGAAAGATAAAAGCAGGCCAAAAGGGTAGAAACGAGAGTGAACGGAGTCTGCAGGTAATTGGTCAGACAGGAATTCAGGGAAGAGGCGATCTGGCCCGCGTCGCCCACCGCTCTGGATGATAGGCTGCCTAAATTCTGCTCCTGATAAAAACTCAAAGGAAGCGATTGGATGTGTTCGAAATATTGCTGCCTGAGGTCTCGCGTGATCCGGATCGATAAGAGCTGGGTTACATAGCGGGCGAAAAAAAGAGAGAGAGCCTTGAAAACGGCGACGCAAGCCAAGATGCTGATCAAGAGAGAAAAATCCCTTTCGATATCGAAATGAGACGATACCTCGTGCATGACCCATCCCAATGGATTGGATTCTTTCCTTTGCGCGATATAGAGAGAGGCGTCGCGTTTCGTAATGACGCCATCGCCGTTCGAGTCGATATCGGCCCAACGCCGATTGACATCCCGGATCGAGATCTTTTCTTTTACCTTCTTTCCATCGGGACTGAAAAGAGTGAAGAAATCGGCACCCGAGTTGGCCATCAATCCAACGGAAAACATCTCGCACTGCGTTGCGATGGTCAGACAAAGCAAAGTGAAAAAGGTAAGGATGGCGAGCGTGAAATGACGGCTATTTCGGAGCGCCGCTTGCAAGAGCAGTTTCATGGGCTAAGAACCTATCTCAATAAAATTTTTCGTCGAGTTTTTGGATTATTTTGGCCGATTTTCGATCAAAACGCGAGGGGTTGTATCGACAGGAAGCATACAGCCCCCCGAGTTTTGATCGAAAATCCGCTCAAAAGAACCGAAAAATCGACCGAAACTTTTTATTGAGATAGGTTCCCATCATTTTGAATCGTTTCAAATTTGCCCATTTTTCGGAATTTTTGGTAGCGATTTTCTAAAAGGAGATCCACTGGAACCGATTTTAATAATTCCCATTGATCTTTTATAAAAGTTTTCACATTGAAAATTTGGGAATGTGAACACTAGGCCTTAAAGGGATTGCAAGTCGGACGCAATGGTTTGAAA
>JABDHH010000045.1:0-814 GCA_013285585.1 Chlamydiota bacterium | reverse complement strand
CAAGCGGTTCCGGAATCATCTTATCGACGATGCCGAGATCCAGCAGGTCTTCGACCTGCATCTTGAGAGCTTCTGCTGCCACGGCATTTTTCTTCGCGTCTTTCCAGAGGATCGAAGAACACCCTTCCGGAGAAATCACCGAATAATAGGCGTGTTCCATCATCCCCACGGAATCTCCCACCCCGATGCCAAGGGCGCCGCCTGAACATCCTTCGCCGATTACGACTACGATCACAGGCGTCGGCAAACGGGCCATTTCCCAGAGATTCTGCGCAATCGCCCATCCCTGTCCCCGCTCTTCGGCGGTCAGGCCGGGATAAGCGCCGGGGGTATCGATCAGCGTCACGACTGGAATTTGAAATTTTGCCGCAAGCCGCATGCAGCGCAGCGCCTTGCGGTACCCTTCCGGGTGCATCATGCCGAAATTGCGGGAGATCCTGCTTTCCGTATCTTTCCCTTTTTCCTGGCCGATCACTAGGAATTTCTGCCCGTCGATTTTCCCCATTCCGCAGATGACCGCCCGATCGTCTTGGAAAGTGCGGTCGCCGAAAATTTCGACGAATTCCTCGCAAATGTTTTGAATGTAATCGATCGCATGAGGCCTCTGGGGATGTCGGCAGATAGCGACCCGATCCCATGCTTTCAACTGCGAATAGATCGTTTTTTTCATCACTGCAAGTTTTTTTTCCAATCGGGCGAGTTCTTGGCTAGACCAAAGCGGATTGTCTTTATTCTGATCGATTAGTTTTTGCAGCGTCTGCTGCATCTCCACAATCGGCTTTTCGTGCGGCAGTATGGTCATAGATTCTTCTCG
>JABDHH010000044.1 GCA_013285585.1 Chlamydiota bacterium | reverse complement strand
GTCTGCTACGCGGGCAGGAAATCTCTTTACCACGCATACGGCTGTCCCTGCGGGCTTTGATCGCTTCGATCCTTCCCTTCTAGAAACATATATCGGTTCTTACGCTAAGGAGCATCTCGGCATCGAAATGGATGAACTCCTCTCTTTGGGCCGAGTCGACCAAAAGGATTCGAGCGAGCCGTTTAATATGGCCTTTCTCGCTATCCGCGGCAGCGGCGCTGTCAATGGCGTGAGCCTTTTGCATGAGAAGGTGAGCCGGCAGATCTTTGCGCCTCTTTTTCCCCGCTGGCCGATCGGTGAGATTCCTGTTGGGCATGTGACGAATGGAGTACACGTTCGTAGCTGGGATTCGGCCGCCTCCGACAATCTTTGGACTGAGGCTTGCGGCAAGGATCTCTGGATGGGAGAGATAGAAAATCTCGAGGAACAGATCCGGGCTTTATCGGATGCCAAAATCTGGGCAATGCGAAACGCCGCCCGCAAACATATGATCGAATTTGGCCGGGCCAAACTGTCCAAAGTATTAGCGGCTCGAGGTTCTCCAAAGGAGGATGTGGAGCGCGTGAAGCACCAATTCGATCCGAAGGCCCTTACAATAGGTTTCGCTCGGCGCTTTGCCACCTATAAGAGGCCGAACATGCTGCTTCACGATCCGGATCGGCTGATTCGGATTTTGACCAATAAAGAGCGACCTGTTCAATTGGTTCTGGCAGGCAAAGCTCATCCTGCAGATCAAGGCGGACAGGCTTTGATTGAGCAATGGATGCACTTTATTTGGAGACCCGAACTTCGCCCCTCAGTCCTCTTCATTAGCGATTACGACGTGTCCGTGACTGCGAATCTTGTGGGAGGAGTCGATCTCTGGATCAATACGCCTCGCCGACCGTGGGAAGCCTGCGGAACGAGCGGCATGAAAGTTCTCGTCAATGGAGGCCTCAACTTGTCTGAGCTGGATGGGTGGTGGGCGGAAGCCTATAAGCCCGAATTAGGATGGGCGATCGGAGACGGAAATGAACATGGCGATGACTGGGGTTGGGATGCTCACGAAGCCAATCAGCTCTACGATCTATTGGAAAATGAGGTGATCCCCTCATTTTATAACCGAAATCAAGAAGGGATTCCCACGGATTGGATCTCCCGAGTCAGAGAGAGCATGGCTCAATTGACGCCTCGATTCAGCACCAATCGGTCTGTTCGCGAATACACAGAAAAATACTATCTCCCTGCTGCTGAAAACTATCGGAAAAGAGACGCAGGGGAGGGCCGTATAGCGAAAGAGATCGTAGAATGGAAGCGCGCTCTAGATGACAGCCTGCAAACCTTCCGATTCCAGGCGCTGAAGGCAGCAACTCAAGGCAATCGCCATCATTTCGAAATCCAGGTCGATTTCGGCAATCTCGATCCAAATGGAATTTCCGTCGAGCTATTTGCAAATGGGCGCGATGGAGCAGATCCGGTCGTCATGGAAATGAAAAACACAAAAGAGATTGGCCAGAACGCTTATCTCTATTCTGCGGAGATAGTCGATACCCGGCCCATCGGTGATTTCACGATTCGGGCTATTCCATCTTTCCCCGGCGTTGCCATCCCTTTAGAAAACCCTCAGATTATTTGGCAGCGTTGATAATTTTTTCACTTTCTTCAACAACGGACATGAAATCAGATTATAGATGAATCGAGATGGGTATGGAATTGTCTAAGACAGTTCCTAAAGGAGAAAAAAGCTCAGCTGTTTGAACAGCCGAGCCGATTTGGATCGATATTAGGCAGAAACCATAGTAGCCAATGAGTTAAATACCGATTGTCCTAACTGAACCATACTGTGGGCAACACTCGGACCTTTTTTAGGACCAGATCTTTCCACAGACGCTTTCATTGCAAGGATGGAGGCATCGACGCTATCTTGCGTGATATTGCCCTTCTCTAGCTGTACGCAAGCATACATATCTTCCAAACTCTTCACGATATTTCGGCCGGTGAAACCTTCCGTCTTGGCAGCCATTTCTTCGAGTCTGCCTTTATGGAAGAAGCCCAACATGTCTTTATCGAATTTGAAAGCAGTCGGCAAGTGAGTGATGATAATTTGCTTTCTCTCTTCGAAGTCAGGCGATTTGACCGCGATGATTTTGGAGCGAGTTTTGAATGCGCTATCGATCACTTCGTCACGATTTGTCGTGATGCAGAAGCCGATTTTGCGATACGCTTTTCCAGACTCTTCCAGAATCGCATTGACAAGCGCTGTTCGTCTTTGAGCGATTGTCTGGCTCAGTCTTTCTTGCTCGACCAGCCAATGCGCTTGCGCCGCGCCGTTTTTCGCTTCGGCCTTTTGCGCTTCGGGTCTTTGGGCAACGAGTTCCTCGCCATCATCCATGATGATAATGGTAGGCTCTGGATAGCTTTCAGCTACCTTCACAACATCGCGGAATGCAGTGATATGGTTGCCTGTCTTAATGTGTTTTTCCATTGCCCCTGAAGGAATCCGGATGAATCCGATCCCAGTTTTATAGCAGAGAGCTTCGCCGAGCATCGTTTTACCAACGCCCGCAGGGCCTTTCAGAATGATATTAGGAAGGGGAGACTGGTGTTGGATCGCTTTTTCGATCATCTTAGCGACGATCTCGATTTCTTTCGTCGTTGCTTTATCGAAAATCGGCTGCGGTTTCGTTGGATCAGTTGCCCATTGGTTTTTCTCATTTTTGTTGATCGGAAGGTGATATTCCGTGATCAACAATTTGTCCATAACCTCTTTGGTCCGGTTTTGGCGTTCGATCATCGCTCTCTCAGCCTCGCTCTCCGGATTTGTTGGTGTAGGGCGTAAGTATTTGTAGGCCAGAGCGCCGGCTCCGAGAATAAGGGCCGCGCCGCCGCCTACTGCATAAGGATGATCTTGCACGAAATTGTAAGTGGCACTCCCAGCCGCATGTAAGTAAGTAGTACTTGAGTAAGTAGAATTTGCCATAAATATATACTCCTA
>JABDHH010000043.1 GCA_013285585.1 Chlamydiota bacterium | reverse complement strand
ACCGTCGTTGATTTTTCCTCCCGCGGTTCCCGACATTTTTCCAGAGTCAATGTTTTTGAAAAGGTTGTTGATTTGTTCGGTTAAATCTGTTCCGAATTTGCCTGTGTCAATTCCGTTGACTAATCCGTCAAGGCCCTGGTTCGTTTGATTGGCGACCGCTCCAGTGATATTTGCTAGACCGAGATTGTTGATCGCGGCTATGAGAGACTTGGAGAAGTTTCCTGCCATGGCAGCTGGATCTAAAACCATGCTATTCTTAAACTGTTCGACAAGCAGTGGGATGCCGAAGTAGGCGAGTGTGCCAAGAGTGAGATATCGTGCGAGCGTTACAGAAGCGGCGGCGCATGCTGGAGAAGCAGCGGTGTATGCTGCAGAAGCGACGTATCCACATGCCCGAATCATTGATCTTACCGTTTTGTTTTGACACTATTTTAACTATTGTGTTATTATATTGCAAATGAAATAACAGTTTTTACATTCTTTTTCTTAAATATTATTATGACAATTTCAAATTTAAAAAAGAGTCAAATACAATTTCAAGACGACCTTGACTCTGAAAGAAGCAAGGCGTCCCCTGAGTCGCGACTCGTTCGATGGCTTGGCATTTCAGACGTCAAAGATGGGTTTATAGCATACAAAAAAAAAGACTATCCGGCAGCTCTAAAAGCTTTCGGGCTCGGATTCCTGAAACTCGGGACAGTCTCCGCCGCGTGCTACGGCACCTATCGATGGGCGACGGGGTCTGTCGTTCACCTCAATGATTTTGTGACACAGGCTGAAAAAGATTTCCAAAGCAATAAATCGAGCTCTTCGGTCCCCTCATCTGTCATCGACCTGACCGAATCGCTCTACAACGAGCAAAAAAGTTATTCAAGATGGCCTACGACTGGCAAACAATTTGTTAATACTCACCTTGAAAGCGATGCCCCGATGTCGTCCTCCATCCTAAAATATCTCCTTGAAACGGCTGAGAAAAAAGGGGACTCGTCTCTTAAGAGAGAGATCCTTAAAACATGCAAAAAAACCGACTCATCCACCGAAAAGAGTTGCCTGACTGCCATTGAATATTTGACGGGCAAATCTCATCCCGATGCCCTTTCCAATGCGGTCAGTATCGCTATCCAGTGCAGCAAAAAGGTAAACCCTCATTGCGACAAGGCGATCGAAAATGGGGTAATCCTCTCGATTCAAGAAAAATCCTTGTCCGATGTCATTGCCTTGATTGGAATCCTATCGACCCGTTCCGGGGTCCAACAGCACCGCGCTTTTGCCGAAGAGGCGACCGCCCTTTTTGAGCCTCATCTAAACCAATTGCAAAAAGGGGTTGAAGACTGCCAACAGGCCTATGAAGATCTACGACTAAAGGATTCCTGGAACAACGATCCAGCTCCAATAAGCTGGGCTCCTTGCTATGCACACGCAAATTTTCTCGAGAATCTTGAGGGATTCGATCGAGGGCATATGAACTGGTGGAAACAAGACTATGCAAGAAAGAAGACCGATGCACTCAGCGATGAATTGAAATCATCCCTTGGGTACGACGGCAACAAGCTCGCGCAGTTCTGCGCTCTCATGTCTGGTTCTTCCCTATGCCAAACATTTGCAGAAGAGATTTTGGAAAAGCTCCTGATCTCAGAACAATTTCAAGAAGCGCAACAACTGATGCTGAAAACTGGAAGCGCGCTTACAGTAAAAGTCGCGTCGATTCTCGATCGACTGGAGAAGCAAGGCAAATGGGACGAGTCAGTCTCATTTTTATTGAGTTATCACAAAGCGAATCCTTCGGTTGATCTACAGCCACAAGCTCAAGGGCTATGGAATAAAATCATTAGGTCGAATAAGCCCTATAAAGCCGTTCAGCTATTGACTCTAGACATGAACCTAGACATCAAAAAAACTCTCGATCTCGCACTGAAACACCACGACGACGATCAGTTGCATAGCATCTACCTGCTCGCCAAATCTTGGATCGCTAAAATGGATACGAAATATGACGAGCAGTTGAAGAAGTATGGCGAGCCGTTGAAACAGATCATCCGCGGCTTTTTTAAAATTGGATCATCCTCGAGACACTCATACTTCTATTGGGATTTAAATAAAGACGAAATGGCGAAAGTGCTCGCCACAAAATGGGCGCTTGCAAAAGACCCGCAGAGCGTCGACGCAACCCAATACTCACACCGATTGAATCAAATGCAAGGTTCCCAATTTGATCGCTACAGTGATCAGATAGACGAACATAATTGGGAACACAAGATTTCTTGATCTATCGATTTACACTTTTTGAGCTAAGAAACTGTCTACACGTCTTTTAAAAATCGACTGAAATTTCATTCAGAGAGGATCTCCAAGAGCGGCGATCAGGCCTTTGATCTGGGCTTGAGTCTTTTCAGTCGTTGAAACAAGCGGCAAGCGGAGATATTCCGGGCATTTCCCCAGCCAGTTCATGGCGAACTTGATGCACTGAGGATTCGGCTCCAAAAACATAGCCTTACAAAGAGGATGGAATCGGTCGGCGATCTTTTTAGTTGGTTCCCATTTTTTATCCAAAGCCAAAGAAATCATTGACTTCCATTCTTTTGGAAAGAGATTCCCGATGACCGAGATCGCTCCTGATCCTCCCTCCAAAAGAGTAACATATGTGAGATCGTCATCCCCCGAAAGGATCGGTATCGAACAGAGTTTTCGGATCTTGCGGATCAGGTCGATATCCGCGGTCGAATCTTTGTAGCCGGCAATTCCCTGAATCTGAGCCATTTCAGCAATGGTTTCCGCTTCGAGGCGAACCGCTGTGCGTCCCGGATTATTGTAGACGATGACCGGCAAACCGACTTTCGCAATTTCTGAAAAATGGCGAATACATCCTCTTTGCGTCGGTTTATTGTAGTAGGGGGTCACGATGAGGCAGCCGCTTGCGCCTAATTTCAGCATTTGTTCCGTGAGCCGGATCGACTGCCTCGTATCGGCCGTTCCGCTATTTACGATGATCGGGATTTTATTTTTAGCGACATGGACGCAGAGGGCGACCATCTTTTTCTTCTCTGCTTCGGAAACCGTCATCCCTTCGCCAGTGGCGCCGCAACATACGATGCCATCGGTTCCCTGTTCGATATGCCAGGCGACGAGCTTCTCAACGCATTTCCAGTCAATACGCCCCCTTCGATCAAAGGGGGTAACTAAAGCGACAAAAGATCCACGCGCCTGCAATGCCATACAGGAGAGATTTTGTCATGCTCCAAGATC
>JABDHH010000042.1 GCA_013285585.1 Chlamydiota bacterium | reverse complement strand
GACCCCAAATACAAATCGGCTCTTCGCTCCAGACTTTGGTTTGGTATTATGAAAAGTTTTTATAAAGAAGTAGCGCTAAACTCATCACCGATACGGCTGAAATCACCTTGGCAATCGTCTTCCAGGTAGAGAGTTCCTTCTCCAATTCGATTGTCCGGGAGCGGAGTTTGAAAGGAAACCCATCATCCCAAAGTTTCGAGCCTCGTAATTGAAGGCTGCCTTTGAAAATGTTATTCAGATCGTCGTGAAAGACGGTTCGGCCATCCGTAACCGTATGGGTAATATAGCCGCCTCGGACTAAGTTATACTCGCGGTATCCGCCAGGAAAATGCTGGCGGCAGCCGCCTGGAATTTCTTCAATTCGATATCCTTCCGGTAATTTGGATGTTGTCATTTGAGTCCTTTATAAATATCAGGTTATTATACCTTAAATCATATTATTTCGCAACTTAATTGGATAAGAAAAATTAAATTAATTATTATATGGCCCAAGCCAGAATTGTGTTTGTCCCTCCGCTTGGTTGAGGAACATCTCCTCTCCGTAGACGACTCGGCAGCCGCGGCTGAGCGATGCTTTGAGAAAGGGTGTTTCCCGAGGAGCGATGACGATGTCCATGACGAGAGCTTTTGAAGGAATTTTATGAGGATCGACCGGCATGGGATCGGGAGAACAGTTGATGAGAATGTCTGCGTCGGAGGGGATATCGTCCAATCCGCCCGCTGCCGCTCCTACTGCGGAAGCGAGTTCTTCCGCACGGGAGAGCGTGCGGTTCAAGATCAGGATACGGGCTCCGCGCACACGGGCTTCGAAGGCGATGCCTCGCGCCGCGCCGCCGGCTCCTAATAGGACGATTTTTTTGCCCTTTACCGACATGTGTGTTTCAATCGCGTCGAGAGCGCCGGCTCCATCGGTATTCGTGCCATAGATGCGCCCTTCTTTGAAAAGAAGCGTGTTCACCGCGCCGATTTGGCGGGTTTTTGCATCGATTTCATCGACGAAGGGGAGGATCTTTTCTTTTAGAGGGATCGTAACGCTAAGACCTCGGATTTCCATTTCTTTGGCATAATGGATAAAGTCTTCGAGTTCCTCCGGGTTGACGATCATTTTGATGTACAGCGCATTTACATGGAGCTTCCGGAAGACTCCGTTATGGTGGATATGGCCCGGGCTTTTGGCGATCGGGTTTCCGATGAGGCCATAGATGCTCGTGTTTTTGTTCAGGGAAGAATAGCGGTAGATGTCGACAAGATCTTGGACGGCGATCTGTCCCGGGGCTGTAGGTTCATGACCCTGAAGAACGGCGTAGTCGATCTTATTGCCTGCGACTTTGCCTAACACGCGGGCGAATTCCCCTTTTTCCCCCATGCAGATTGCGCTGACGGTTTGATGCTGTTTTACGAAAAGGAGCATGCGGAGCGCGTCGCTCGTCGAGTTTGCCATAGCGGCAATTTTGCAGGTAAAGGGGGAATATCGAGACAAGGATCGATAGATCTCATCGAGATTTTCGGGAGTCTTTTCAAAATCGTGATGGGAGAGGACAAAACGGGTTTTGGGATGGTTTTTCACCGCGGCCTCAAGAAACGCGGGCCTCATATCTCCTTCGAGGTCGAAAAAGGGGGACTCCAAAGCGAGGAGCCGTTCGATAAATTTTTCCCTTTCTGCTTCAGTTCCTTGAAACTTACCTCCTTGAGACGCTTTGCGGAGGGTCAGCATGACTGGGCGCGGGGGAGCGTTAAGAAATTCTCTGATCTCATCGAGATTGACTTTGGGCAGGAGGTCTAGCCGGAGTTCAATCCCCTCGACAGCGGGGGGCAGGTCTTTTGGGATAGCGAGATGAGAAAGGGAGATGAAAAGCATGGACATCGGTCTTCAAGTATGTTATAATATGAGGCATCATGGGCAAGAACGCAAGGATCACATCCTCTCTCAACAAGCAGCTTGCTCCCGCTTATTCTTTCTATTTCTTCTATTTTGGCGCATAGCGCCAAATTCATTTATTTTTCTATCAGATTTTATCAACCAAAAACAAACTAGAAGGAATAGAAATATGCTTATCAAAATAAAAAAATCAGCTCATGCTGGCGATATCCAGATGATCCGCCAATTGTTGAACCGCCACAATTTGGGACATCGCGTCATCAACGCCGGTACAGAGACCATCATCGGAGTGGAAGCGAATCCATCCGAAGAGATCGCGCGCGAATTGAATGCTTTGAGCGCAGTCGAGAGTGCGATGCCGATTGCGACTCCTTACAAATTGGCAAGCCTTGCAGCGCATCCGGAAAAAACAGTGATCCGCATCGGGAATATTGAAATCGGCGGGGAGGCGATCGTCTTGATGGCCGGGCCTTGCGCGATCGAAAGCCAAGAGCAGCTCGAAGCTGTGGCAGAAGGTCTAAAAGGAACCGGCGTTTCAGTCTTGCGAGCATCGGCGTACAAACCTCGCACTTCGCCCTACAGCTTTCAAGGAATGGGAGAAGAGGGGCTCAAGCTGCATGTGAGCGCAAAAGCGAAGCATGGCCTTCTCATCGAAACGGAAGTGATGGATGTTCGCGATGTGGCGCTAGTAGCGGCTCACGTCGATATCATCCGGATCGGAGCGCGCAACATGCAAAACTTCGATCTTCTCAAGGAAGTGGGCAAATGCGGCAAGCCGGTCATTTTGAAGCGGGGCATGTCGTCGACGATCGAAGAATGGCTGATGAGCGCCGAATACATCATCGCTCATGGCAATCCCGACGTGATTTTATGCGAGCGGGGCATCCGGACTTTCGAGAACGCAACGCGCAGCACGCTCGACCTTAGCAGCATTCCGGTTTTGAAGCGCCTCACTCATTTACCTGTGATCGTCGATCCGAGCCACGCTGCGGGGCGAAAAGATTTGATTCCGGCGCTTTCGGCCGCAGCCATCGCTGCTGGAGCGGACGGGCTTCTTGTGGAGGTCCACGCAAATCCGAAAAAAGCCAAATGCGACGGAAAGCAAGCGCTTCTGCCTATCGAATGGGCCGAATTGGTGTGTCTCTTGAAGAAAGTCGCTTTGGCAATGGGAAGGTCGATATGAAGTTGAACGAACTGAGGAATGAGATCGACTCGCTCAACCTCCAGCTTGTGGGTTTGCTAGGAAAAAGGACCGAGGTGGCGCGCGAAATCGCCCGAATCAAAAAACGGGAAAAGCTCCCCATCCTGGACGCAGGGCGGGAACAGACGATCAAGGATGAGATGCGGCGGCTCGCTCGGGCGCAGCGATTGAGCGTTGCCTTTGTCGATGAGATGTTCGATTTGCTTCTCGATTACACCCGTCTTGAGATGGAAATGGAGGTGGCCGAATGAAAATCGGAATCATCGGATCGGGGTTGATGGGCGGCTCCCTTTATAAGAGGATCGAGGGTGCGGTTTTGCTCGGCGACAATTGGATCGATAGGATCGAAGAGGTCGATTGTGTTATCCTGGCCGTCCCCATCTTTGCTATTTTAGAAATCGCAGAAAAGATTGCGCAGCATCCTATGAAAAAACCGCTTCTTGTTCTCGATATCGGCAGCGTCAAAGAGCCGATTGCAAAGCAGTTCGAAACACTGACAAGCGGCCATCTGGAATGGATCGCTACGCATCCCATGGCCGGCAAGGAAAAAAGCGGATACGAACACAGCGATCCAGCGATTTTTGAAGGAGCTGTCTGGGTGATTACGCCGCATTTGAGAAATTCCGAAGCTGCATTGCAAACGGCCGAGGAACTGATTCGCCGGCTCGGAGCGGAGCCGATGCGGATGGATGCGAAAGAACACGACCGGAGGGTTGCTCTGATCTCGCAGCTTCCCTTTCTCATTTCAAAGACGCTTCTCGATTTTGTCGATCCGAAAAGCCTTGCGATGGCAGG
>JABDHH010000041.1 GCA_013285585.1 Chlamydiota bacterium | reverse complement strand
CACTCTCGGCATTCCCGTGATGGCGCTTGTCGATACGAACTGCGATCCCGATCCGATCGAATATGTGATTGCATGCAATGACGATGCCTTAAAGAGCATCAAAGTGATTCTTTCCGCCCTCACACAAGCGGTCATCGATCAGAAAAACGACATGAATGTTCCTGTAGCGAAAGGCGATGCAGGCGCCCTGCCTTCTGAAGACGATGACGAAGAAGAGGAAGAAGATGAAGATGGGGAATCGGAGGATAAATGATGAAGGAAATCACTTCCGATATGATTAAGGAATTGCGTGAGCGGACAGGCGTTGGCATGGGCAAATGTAAAGAAGCTCTCATGCTTTCTCAAGGGGATATGGAAAAAGCGATCGACCATCTTCGCAAAGCGGGCATGGCCGCCGGCGTCAAGAAAGAAGGGCGTGAGACGAAAGAAGGGCTGGTCCTTACCGGAGAAGACAAGCATACCTTGGTCGTCGCGGAAGCGAATGCCGAAACAGACTTCGTTGCTCAGAACGACCGCTTTAAGCATTTCCTTCACGATGTCGTGAAACAAGCGCTGGAGACAAAGCCGAAATCGCTTGAGGACCTAGCCCAGCAGCCTTACTACAAAGACCGCTCGATCACGATCGACCAGTATCGGAACTTGGTGATCCAGGCTCTCGGCGAAAACATTCAGCTCCGCCGCATCGCAGTGATCCACAAGCATCCCAATAGTTCTTACGGCATCTACTCCCACATGGGTGGAAAACTCGTTGTTATCGTAGAGATCGAAGGCGCGCCGGATCAGGAAGGGATTGCCAAAGAAATCGCGATGCATGTCGCCGCTGAGAATCCCGATTATCTCAAGCCTGAAGAAATTCCCGCTCACGCCATGGCGAGAGAGGAGGAAATCGCCCGTGCAACCGTTCAAGGTAAACCTGCGAATATCGTAGACAAGATCGTTGCAGGGAAGATCAAAGCTTTCGCCGATCAGGTCTGCCTGATTCACCAGAAATTCGTGAAAGATAATTCCGTGACCGTGCAGCAGTTCCTGGATATTTGCGCAAAGAAGCTCGGCAAGCCTCTGTCGATCCGTTGTTTCTGGCGCTGGAAAGTGGGTCAGTAGAAACATATGTCTAAGCCTGCCTATAAGAGAATTTTGCTCAAACTTTCGGGCGAAGCTCTTATGGGCGAGCATAAATTCGGTGTCGATCCCGATGCATGCAATGCAATTGTCACTCAAGTCAAAGATCTTTGCACTTTAGGGGTTCAAGTCGGCGTCGTGATCGGCGGCGGAAATATTTTCCGCGGCGAAAAAGCCGTCAAGGACGGTATGGAGCGGACACCGGCAGACCATATCGGGATGCTTGCGACTTTGATCAACGGCATTGCGCTTCAGCAAGCATTCGAGAGGATCCGCTGCGAAAGCCGCATCATGAGCGCGATTGCCTGCGATGTGATGGCCGAATCGTATTCTTGGAAAGACGCCCTTAAGTACCTTGACAAGGGAATTGTATTGATCTTCGTCGGCGGAACGGGCAATCCCTATTTTACCACCGATTCCGCAGCGGCTCTTCGCGCTCTTGAGATCCAGGCCCAAATTCTGTTGAAGGCAACAAAAGTCGATGGGATTTATGACAAAGATCCCCTAAAATACCCCAATGCAGTAAAATTCGACCGGGTCAGTTACTCCGAAGTATTAGCACACCAGCTTCAGGTCATGGATCCTACGGCAATCGCGCTTTGCCGCGAAAACCAGACGCCAATTCGAGTCTTCAATGTTTTTGCCGATCATGCATTGAAGAAAGCCGTATGCGATGAAGGGGTAGGAACTCTTGTGGAGGGAGGATGAGCAGCGTAGAAAATCAAGTCAAAGCGGCTATGCAGGCGGCGCTCGAACATTTGAAAGCCGAGCTGAAAACCTTGCGTACAGGTCGCGCCAATGCAGGGATGCTCGATCGAGTCCATGTCGAAGTATTTGGCACCCATGCGCCGATCAAGTCGCTAGGAAGCATTACCGTGCCGGAAGCGAGGCAAATCGTAGTCACTCCTTTCGATCCAAGCAACATCAACGCAATCGCAAAAGCTATCGAAGCTGCGAACCTAGGCGTTCATCCGATTGCCGATGGCCGGGTCGTCCGCATTCCTATCCCTCCACCAGATGAAAACCTTAGAAAGCAGATAGCGAAACAGTGCCGCGAATTTGGTGAAAAGTCTAAAGTCGCCATGAGGGAAGTACGCCGTAAATTCAACGAGCTGGTCCGCAAGCAAAAGACCGATGGCACGATCCCTGAAGACCTGATGAAAAAATATGAGAAACATATCCAGGAGCTGACCGACAAGTACTGCAAGGACATAGATGCCCTTTGCAACGAGAAAGAAAAAGAAATTATGACGGTGTAGTGGACGACCGGAAATATTTTCAGGCATTTCTTCCTCACCACAATTTTGGCGTTTCCTCGGCTTGGAAATTCCGTGCAAATGTTTACTGCCTACCTTGCACAAAATTAGGGTGATAGATTAAAATAGATCACGTTTTTTGCCATCCGGCCCCGTCGTCTAGCCCGGTCTAGGACACCGGATTTTCATTCCGATAACACGGGTTCGAATCCCGTCGGGGTCATTACGAGACTTTAGCTCAGTGGTAGAGCATCTCACTTTTAATGAGAGGGTCGATGGTTCGAATCCATCAAGTCTCAAAATAGGCCTTTGCTTTGCAAAGGCCTTTTTTATTTTGAGACTTGAGGAAGCCACCTGCGTGGCTTCCGTATGGATTCGAAATGAGCACCGATGTTTTTGCGCTTCGCAAAAACCGGGCGCAGTCGGACCCCGACCGGACAGGACGAGCGTCTCGCTCGCCTGCGGAGGGGGAATCCATCAAATATAAAGATAGGCCTTTCCTCGGGAAAAGCCTTTTTATTTTAAGACTTGAGCAAGCCGCTTGCATGTGTTCGCGGTTCGGTCGGTTTTGCTGACGCAAAACATCGCCCTCACCCTTCACTCGCCGCGCGAGGGCATCCCAAGCGTAGCGTAAGCGCACGCTTGCAGGATAGGGGGTTTTGGGGGAAAGGGGTTTGCCCTTTCCCCCGTAACGAGCACCTCGCTCGCCCGCCAGAAAGGAATCCATCTTTTCCATAGGGTCTTATCAAATTTTGGCTTGATCTGAACAGTCTTTTCCCCTACCATATTATGAATGTAAGCGCTTAAGATCTTGAAAAATAGATACTTTCGAAATCATTTGCATATTATTTGAATTCTTGTAACAATTAATCAATTTTGATACAATAAAGGAAAGGACATGGCGAAGCCGATCCCTGAGCAACTGTACAAGAAGTATCTCAAAATTTTGGGATTGCGCTTGGAAAAGGGGAGCATAGATTACAACCTTTACGAAGGGAAGCATCTTCTCTGCGCCATCAAAATCATGCATGGCAAGGGAAAGAAAAGGGAAGTTTCCCCAGACAGCGTTCGAAAGACACAAAAAATATGCGAAAAATTAGGTGTAGAATGGCCACCAAAAAAGAAATAGAAAAGCATCTTAAAATAGCTCTTGAGGAAATCGGTGAAATCAAACCTTGGTTTGATGAGGACGTCAATACTTGGATTTTCGAACACAAGGCATATCCGGTTGAATACGGTGGAGAAACAAAAAAAGAAGTTATTGAGAACTACCCCAAGTATCTGAGGGAATTCATTCGACATAGGTTAAATGACAGACTCCATCCTGTAATGGAAAAAGTAACTAAAGGAAGGGGTGGGAAGAGAGACGGAGCAGGACGGCCAAAAGGAACGAAGAAAGCGCCTCCTACAAAAGTTATTCGGTTGCCAAAAGATGTCGCTGAATGGATGGAAAAGCCTTCTGCAATTCCGAAAGTGCGTCAGCTTATCGCTAAGTCAAGGCATTAAATCCTTAAAGTAAAAGATGACTTGATTCATTCTAGATTAAGAATTGCGGATTTGGGTAGGGGAGACTAAAAAAGAATGAAACAAATTGCCATCAAAGTGATCTACGACAATTGTCAGGAAAAGGAAGGTTTTCAAGCAGGGTGGGGATTCTCTTGCTTGGTCGATTTGGGTC
>JABDHH010000040.1:2783-4337 GCA_013285585.1 Chlamydiota bacterium | reverse complement strand
GATCGATCTTATTGGGAGGAAAAAGAGGCGGACCTTGCCTACCCGTATTTGCCGAGTCTGTCCTTTAATGGTTGGCTCGACAATTTTACCGTTTTGGGACTGCGGTGGAGGCTGTTGTTTGTTTCCTTAAGGAAGGCAACGCCGTTCTCGAGATCGACGTGCCACCATTCCAGGTTGAGGATTTCGCCATGACGAGCACCAGTTGTCAGAGCGAAGAGCACGACGGGATAGAGCAGGGGTCAGCAATGATCCACTGTCCTCCTACCTGCACCAATTGAATCGCATCCTCAGTGTGACCCATAGCTTGTTTTTCTGAAACCAAGCCCATGAGCGTCGAAAGCTGCACGGTGGGATCGATGAATAGGGCTTTATATTGTCCCTCTGGAAGAGTGCCTAAAATAGTGTGCGCTACATAGACGTCTCCTCCTGCGTGCGGCCGATCATTTACACTGAAATCGAAAGAGTGGACAACGCCATCGCTAGTCTGGATCTCCATCTTTCCCTGCTCCACATCAATGACTGCATTACCATTCGCAAATGTCAGGTGAGTACCCCGCTCAGTGATGCGTGAGAATTCGTTCAGCTTGACTTCCAGTTCAAAATCGACTTCATTGCCATCTGCATTCTGCATTTTGGCCATGATCTTATGACGGTCTGGGATGATGTCAGACTGAGTTAGCTGATCGTCTGCGGGAAACTCTTGGAAAAAGGCGTCCACAGTTGCCGTCCAGTTGATCGCTCCTGAAGAATTGTAGGAAAAAGGAATCACTCGCTGCCAAGACCCTTCATCCCAACTCTCAAGCTGCTTGCGCAACGGCTCATCTTGCAAGATCCGAGCCAAGATCTCGTTCTTGCGCGCTCTTTTATAAAAGTCATGCGAGCTGTCTGTAGTGATCCGAAGAGACGTGGGGGTGAAACCAACTGCTTGCATAAAAAATAGCGACAGATCCAGATCGTGCACAGATTTTTCCAACATGAGACCACCGGATAGGCTATGATACCGCCTCCAGTTCATCATGATGATAGACCAGCCGTGAGGAAAATTCACATGTTCCCAACCACGTACTTTTAGCAATTGTCCGAGTTGGGGTTTGTATTCTTGCAGTTTCTCGACAGCAAGCCGCGTTAGATTCGCATAACGGAGCGTCAGGCCGACCTGAACGGTGGTCTGGCTAGTGTCGGGCTTACACTGGACAAATTCATCTAAGCTCCTAAAGAGCGGCTTTTCAATGAAAATGTTCTTGCAGGAGCTGCGTTTCAGAGCGCTGCTCAAGTGAGTGAAGTGTCGATCATTACTCGAGGTAATAAAGATTCTGTCTAAATAGGCGTGCTGCTGGAATAGTTGGGTTAATCCTTCCTCGTTGTCCTGATATAGAATGGCATTCGTCATCATATTTCTATACTGAGTGCTCAGAGGATGACGATCTTTGCCTAACTGATCGGCAAAAAATTTCAATGATTCTTGAGCGCAGTTATCACACACAGCAACAACCCGAATTTTTTTATGCGTTTCAGCTTCCAATTTCATGCATTCCAGCAAAAGTCCCTGGGCTC
>JABDHH010000040.1:0-2711 GCA_013285585.1 Chlamydiota bacterium | reverse complement strand
CAAGACCTAAGACAGCTATGTTTAAAACTTCTGGATTGCTTTCAGTTGCAGCAGCCGAAGCGCTAACAATTGCACCAAAAATTCCGTAAACAATTGTGGCAATGAAAAAAAATCTTTTCATGCTTAAAACTTGTCCTCCATGACGTATGGTGTGGGAAAAAGAAGAAAAATTCAACTTTAAAGTTGCCAAAGGCAATAGACAGAAATGGACAAAGTCCAGCCTAATGCAAAACTGCGATGAGTTCTTTGGCTTCTACGACGCGGACGTCTGAGGGGAGTGTGATTTGTTTAGGTTTTTCTGGGATGAAAAGGACGTAGTGAACCTGTGCATTCGGATGTCGTTTCACTGGTGGAATTCCTTTGTTTTTTAATTCTTGAACTGTCTTTTGAATCCATTGAGCTGATGGCTTTTTTTCCGTCCATTTTGCTTCGCCAATCAGGAAGTGGCGGCCATCTGGAGATTGAGATAAAACATCCCATTCTGAGCCCTGTCCTTGCCAAAAGCGTCCAGCTGGCTCGTAGATGGCTTCCCATTGTTCAGAGAGAATGGGAACGGCTGAGCGGCAAAGTTCTTCCCAGGTTGTAGCAAATAAGCCGGGCAACCCCTCTTTCAGCCATTGCCGACGAACGGAAATGGACACCTGAGAAAACAGGCTGCGCCTAGAGGCGACTACCTTGAACCAGAAGCGGAGAAAAGGATCTTTAATTTTATAGAGCGTCTTCTTGGAATTTTCAGGATCGGTTCCATAAGGGACTTCCCGTTGGATGAGATCTAACTCTATGAGTCGCTCAATCGAACGGCCGAGAGCTGTCGTAGGTACCCCCATACGGCCTGCCACCTCAGAAAGGCGATTCGCCCCCAATCCAATGGCGTCTAAAATAGGCCTTAAGTGGATGGCTGGAGGAGATTCTTCATAGAGAATGCGCTGAGGTTCTTCGTTTAAAGGACCCATGGGATCCAGCACCAATCGATCGATTGTTTCGTAAAGATCGCTCTCCACTTTGCTTGCGAGATCCCAATAACGAGGGATTCCTCCCCAGACGGCATAAGATTCTACAAGAGCTCTGGGGGTTTTCAACTTTAAGGCTTCTTTCATATACCGAATAGCGATAGGCGCTAGCTTGATCAGTTCGTCTGCCCGCCCATAAAGGGGTGCCGATTCATCCAAAATAGCGCCTTGCATCATCCTCTGGGAAGAGCCGCAAAGCACTAGGACCAAATTTGCTTTTTTTGCTCCATGGTCGATGAATTTTTGCAGAATGCTTGAGAGCTCCGGGGATCCAGAAATTAAGTAAGGTAATTCGTCGATCACAATGGGCCCTCTCCATTTTGTTTGGACAGCATCGCGAGCCAATCTTAAAAATAGGGATTGCCAGTCGGGATATTCAGCTTCTGAAAACCCTGGCAAAGCCTGTTCTATGGCCAAGGCAAGAAATTTTCTTTGAATAGAAGGAGACGATTCATCTGCCACAAAATAGACACCCCTGTTTTTCTCTGTCCATTCTAATAAAAGGCGTGTCTTTCCTATGCGTCGGCGTCCCCAAATCACAGCCAATCCTGCAGTGCGGGAGAGGAATAACCTTTCCAGCCGACCTAGTTCTTTATGGCGATTGACACATTTCATCGAGATCCCTTGTTATCAATTATTATGCAGGAAAACATGATGTTTTGCAACATAATGTTATACTGAATAACACTAAGTCCTTGTAGATTAGATAGATAGAAATTATTCGTAAAATTAACAAAGCCGTTGAAGCGCGGGTTCTTCGGCGAGAGCTACGGCCTCGACTCGCGCCAGGCAGGACTTTCTAATTGTCGCATGGCTGTGCGACATTTGCATTCGCAAGATAAATGGATGAGACTTGATGGATCCCCTTTCAGCAATCGCAAAACGACTGTCCTACCGGAGGCGGTGATTTTGAGCATAGCTCAAAATTCGAATTCCCTGAGCCGCCTCGACGAGGCGAAGGAGAAGCGAGGCAACTGCTTGCCTCGCGTGGCGAGCGATGGGTGAGGACAATGTTTTGCGTCAGCAAAACCGTCCGAACCGCGGGCACACGCAGGATGATTGCTCAAGCCCCAAATTTTTTGGGACAAAAAATTGAGACTTGATGGATTCGAACCATCGACCCTCTCATTAAAAGTGAGCAAGAAGACCTGTCTTGCCAGTAGCAGTCAATTTATATGAGTTTCACTAAAAAAGACTTAGATGCTCATTCGACTTGGTTGACACCCATATTTATTTGTGCAATTGGTTCATCCGTGCACAAATTCTGCACAATTTTTTCCGCACAACGGGCTATGGGAGAACCAATTTTTCGTCGGCATTATTGCGGCTAGGAGAGTCGCGTCATCCAGATTGTAGAGGTTGCTGTCATTTGTCTCACAGGCTGTAGAACAAATGCATACGAGAGGTCAAAGTTCGTCATTTATGAAAAAAATTTATGTTAGATATACAAGATACTACCGGTTCCCACTTTACAAAACTGGCCGGCAAAAGCTTGGTTAAACTGCTCGATCGCTGCTTCTCCTGAACAATGACACGGGGCAACGATCTGCACTTGTAGATCTTTCAATTTGTCTATGACCTTTTGCACGTATCTTTTGTTTTTGCGGAAGAGATGGAATCCTCCTAAGACTAGGTAAAGCGGCTCTTGTACCCGCTTTTGGGCGATTTCGAGAATCTCAACAATCCCAGGATGAACGCAGC
>JABDHH010000039.1 GCA_013285585.1 Chlamydiota bacterium | reverse complement strand
CCCTCGGTTCGAATCCGAGTGCCACCTTCTATTTGGTAAAATTTTTGCTTTACATCGTTTCAACTCCTATCGGCAACCTCGAAGATATCACCCAAAGAGCTCTCAGGATCTTGAACGATTGCGACGCTATCCTCTGCGAAGACACAAGGCGGACCTCCATCTTGCTCGATCGATACAGCATATCGAAACGGTTAATCTCTTATCATAAATTCAAAGAAACCCAAGCATTGGATGGAATCCTCTCCGATTTGGAGTCGGGAAAAAATTTAGCCCTGGTCTCCGATGCAGGAACACCCTGCATCAGCGATCCAGGGGTCCGTCTTGCCTCGGCATGCGCAGAACGGGGCATTCCCTTTACCGCCATTCCGGGTCCCTGCAGCTTGATCGAGGCCCTCGTCTTGTCAGGCTTTGAAACGGACCGGTTCCAATTCATCGGCTTTCTCCCGAAAAAACCGGAAAAAACCCTCCGCCAGATTCTCTTCTACCCCGGCGCTACGGTAGTCTTCGAAAGTCCGGCAAGACTGGAACACACCTTGGAATCTCTCGCGCGGCTGGCTCCCTGCAGGCGAATCGCCGTGGCCCGGGAGATGACCAAAACATATGAAGAGTGCCGCCGCGGGACTCCAACTGAGCTGCTCGCCTATTATAGAGCGCGTCCGCCTAAAGGCGAAATCGTCCTGGTGATCGGTCCGGGAGACCCTCCGGAAACGCCCCTGGATCTCGAAGAATGTGTCGAACTGCTCCAGGAAATCCATGGGCTCTCGCTCAAAGACGCCATTAAATACGCCGCCCGCTTTTTGAACATCCCTAAGAGCGCCGTCTACAAAAAAATGCATGAGCCTATCCGAAAATGATTGGAGATGATGCTCCTGTTTTTCGACGCGCGGAATATGTTTCATGATTTTTGAGAAAAAAAGCAGGTCGAAAACGGAGGTGCGATCGGATCGCGGGCGCGCCCCTCCGATCGTCTCTTTGCCTCAAATTTTAGCAGCCTTCAAAAAAATGTCTCGATGGGTTATGATGCGGCCTATCAACATAAGCTGAGGCAAGAACATGAGTGGAACACCTAAAAATATCATCTTCGCAGAAGATGCGCTAAATGCCCTATCCAACGGAATTGGCCAGATCGCCGACGTCGTCGCGATCACTCTAGGACCTCGCGGGCGCAATGTCGGACTGCAGGCATCCTGGGGTTCTCCCACCATTACAAGCGACGGGAACAGTATCGCCAAAGACATCGAATTGAAAGATTCTTTCCGCAATGCCGGCGCTTCGATGGCCAAGGAAACCGCAGCAAAAATCAAAGAAAAATCCGGAGACGGAACGACGACGGGCATCATCCTGCTGCGCGCTCTGGTTCAAGCTGGCGTCAAGAATATCGCCGCCGGAGCGAACCCGATCTCAATCAAGAGGGGCATGGACAAGACTCTAGAGGTTCTCCTCAAAGAGATCGACGCAATGGCCGTCCAAATCAAAGACGGACGCGAAACGCGCAATATCGCATCCGTATCCGCTTCGTCGATCCAAGAGATCGGAGATAAGATCGGGGAGTGTTTCGACAAAGTGGGGAAAACAGGCGTTGTAGCGATCGAAGAAGGCAAGGGGACGGAAACCGCGATCGAAATCGTGGAAGGGATGCAATTCGACAAAGGATATGCCAGCCCTTATTTTTGCACGGTCGCCGAGCGGATGATGGCCGAAATGACCGAACCGAACATCCTTATCACGGACAAAAAAATCACCTCCGCTCAAGAGATCTTGCCTATCCTCCAGCATATCGCATCGACGGGCCAGGAACTCCTCATCATCGCCGATGAGATCGACGGAGATGCCCTCTCTACGCTCGTCGTCAACAAATTGCGCGGCACTCTGAAAGTCGCAGCCGTCAAAGCTCCGGGATATGGCGACCGGCGCAAAGCGATGCTCGAAGACATCGCGGTCCTCACCGGAGCTCAAGTCGTGAGCGAAGACAAAGGGATGCTCCTGCGCGAAGCCGAATCCGAAGTCCTCGGCAAAGCCGGACAAATCCTCATTGGCAAAGAAAAGACGACGATCATCGACGGCAAAGGAACTTCGCAAGCTTTGAAAGCCCGCATTGCCCAGATCGACGCCGAGATCAAGAATGCAACCTCGAACTACGACAAAGAAAAGCTGGAAGAGCGCAAAGCGAAGCTTCAAGGCGGTGTTGCGGTGATCAAAGTCGGAGCGCCCACAGAATCGGAAATGAAGAAAAAGAAACAACTTTTCGAAGATAGCCTGAATGCGACCCGAGCTGCCCTCGAAGAGGGAATCGTTCCCGGCGGCGGAGTGACCCTCCTGCGCGCCTCCCGCTCTCTCGCAATCCCTACACTCTCAAAAGAAGAGTCTGTCGGCGCTGCAATCCTTCTAAAGGCCTGCGAAGCCCCTTTCAGACAGATCGTTCTCAATACCGGATTCGATCCTTCCGTCATCCTGCAGCAAGCGCTGGAAAAAGGAACATCGTTTGGCTTCAACGCGATCTCTGAACAAATCGAAGATCTGCTGAAAAGCGGCGTCATCGATCCGGCGAAGGTCGTGAAAAATAGCTTGTCCCACGCCGTCTCGATGGCAGGAATCGTTCTCCTCTCCGAAGCAGTCATCGTAGAAGAAAAAGACAGCAAATAGGGATCTGAACCTGAGAAGCTGTCTTAAAACAGCTTCTGAAATCCCTTGACACGCTCCCCTTCACTGCCTAGATTGCAGCGAAGGGGGGCTTTTTTGTTCCAGTTGTTTCTCTTCATGATCCCATTCGCATCGATGCTTTCGGATGCCGAATTGCTGGGGCAGCAATATGCGCGCGAAACGGCAAAACGGCCGTCCCCTCCGCTCGTTCCCCAAACTCAACATCTTCTCGCGGCGACATCCTCTTGGCTCTCCATTGACTTGGACACTATGGCGTCCCAGCCGGGCCAGACGACGCTCGAGACCTTGGGCAACGACTCCTTCTGGCAAATCCTAGAGGAAATTGGAATCGATGGCCTCCGGCTGCAAAAGTTAAAACAGGGCGGCGCAGCGCGGACAGGATTCGCGATCGATCCGAAATGGGGCAATGGGTGGTCTAAAATCAAGAACGCCGCTTCGATACGCGGAATTGCATTGATCGGCGATCTGATCGGCGCCGCTACGGGGCCCTGTCTCGATTTTGACTTGGCCCTGCAGAATGCGAGCGACTACGCGGAGATGTATCATTTGATCGAAATCGATCGGAAAGATTGGAAGCTCCTCCCGCGAGTTCCGGTAGGCATGGACCGCGTCAATGTGCCTTGGCTCAAACTCGAAGAATTGTATAAAAAAGGATACATTCCAGAATCCGCGCGCCCCTATACGAAAGAGAGCGATTGGAATGCTACGGCGAAAATCCAATGCGCTGACGGCCAAGAACGGCGATGGATCTACCTGAAAGAAAACCAAAACGACCCCGTCCTCGCTTGGCTTTCCCCCTCCTTTGCCGCTGATAGAATCGCTTCGGCCGATGCGCTCGATTCGGTGTATCGATTGGGGCAAAGAGTCATAGGAATAGAGGCTAAAATGCCCTCTTACGCAAAAGAGACCGCAGCCCTTTGGATCCGGAAAATCGGCGGCTACACGGCAGCCTCGACAAACGGAACTCTCGCCGAATTGAAAACCGCGCCTACCGATGCGGCGTTCGATGCTCCGACCCGCCCTGCCCTGTTGCACGCCTTGATCGCCCAAGATGCCGAAGCCTTGAGACTCATTTACAAGCTCTATCTGCGCGAAGAGATCGAGCTGAACCGACTCGTACACGCTTTGGAACCGTTCGACGCTTTTGCTTGCGATTGGACCGAATTTCTGATGAACCCCAAAAAGAGCTATCTCTACCGCGAAGAGAAAATCACCGGGAGCCTGCTTCGCGACCGGCTCTTGAAAGAGGATCTATACAGGTTGAATGGGGAAAGCCGCGATTCGCTTCCGATCTCGACCTGGGGCGGTTATTGCGCTCTTGCGTTCGGAGTCGCACGCCAAAAAGAATTTGCAAATCATGTAGAAGAGATCCAAAAAGCCCACCTTCTCTTGGCATTTACGTATGCGATGCAGCCCGGTGTGTTTTCCCTAAGCGCCGCTGACCTCGTTGGCGCTTTGCCCGAGGGCGTAAACAGGATCGACCTTTTCGGACCCAATCAGAATGCCCTCTATCCGAGCCTCCCTTGCCAAATACAAACGCCCCGCTCCTTCGCATCGCAACTAAAAAAAATCCTCGCGGTGCGCCAATCCAGTAAGATCGCCGCGGCCGAGCTGATCGACGTTTGTCCCATCGACAACAAGGGAACGCTGCTCCTACTTCATCGGCTGCCAGGAAGCCGGTTCTTTCATCTTCTCGCGGTCAATTTCAGCCGCTCTCCTGTACAGGAAAAGCTCAAGCTGGCGGGCATCGAAGAAACGTGGGCCATCGATTTAATGTCAGGTTTATCCGCTGATAAAGGATTCGATTCCGGCGTTTTCTTTTTCGATCTCCCTCCTTTGACTGGCAAAGTTTTTCTCTTTCAGCCAAAATACTACGATTAATCAGTATGTGAACATGAAATTGGCAGTCGTTTGCGCATCAGGAATCGGCGATGCACTGATTTTCGAAATGATCTCTCACGCCGCCCGCTCGAAAGGTTGGGAAGCGACGACTTTCAGCAATCATCTAGCCGGCTTCGGAAAATGGCTCTCTCCAAACGCTCAATGCGCCCCCCAGCCCCGAATCGAAGAACTCGAAGAGCAGCTTTCTCCATACGACGCAATTGTTCTCCAGCATGACAATAGTCCAAAGGCATTCAAGCTCAAATCTCTAAAAATTCCCATCCACGCTTTTTATGGAGCGCATCTCAATACAAAACACGGCCTTTTCGACAAAGAGAGAGACTACCTAGCGAGCCGCAACAAAAC
>JABDHH010000038.1 GCA_013285585.1 Chlamydiota bacterium | reverse complement strand
AGAAGGCGTGGCCCACTTGGTCCGCATTCAGCGCGACTCCTGCAACCGGCTGGCGACGGAAGCGCGCAAAACCCTCGAAGCGCTTCATCTTCTCGAAGAGAGCCAAGAAGCTCCGCCCAAGTTGAGCAAAGAGGAAGAAGAGAAGAAAAAGGAAGCCTTCCAGAAATTGTGGCTTGTCAACAAGGGCACGCCGCGCAACAAGATGTTGAAGCGGATCAAAGAAAATCCGGATCTCCGTGCTGAAATCGACAAATGGGAAACGTACTATTTCGGCGAACAGAATAAAGAGGAAAAATTCGCCGCTCTCGCTGAACTCTACATGGTCGTCGACGAGAGGAATAGCGAATATGAGCTCACCGACAAAGGGATCCAGGCATGGAGCGAATTCCAAAACGGATCCGGCGCCGACGACTTTACCATGTTCGACCTTGGGCATGAATACGCCGCCATCGATCAAAACGCCGCGCTGAATGAACAAGAAAAAATGCAAGCCAAGATCGCCCTGCGCGAAAATGATGCGAAGAGAAAAGAGCGCTCGCATAACCTGCGCCAGATGCTCCGCGCCCATCTCTTGATGGAAAAAGACATCGACTACATCGTCCAGGACCGCAAGATCGTCATTATCGACGAGAACACAGGACGGCCGCAACCCGGCCGCCGCTTCTCCGACGGCCTCCACCAAGCGATCGAAGCGAAAGAAGACGTGGCGATCCAAGGCGAAACGCAAACCTACGCAACGATCACGCTCCAAAACTACTTCCGCATGTATGAGAGGATTTCCGGCATGACCGGAACGGCCATGACCGAGGCGAACGAGTTCAAGGAAATCTACAAGCTCCAGGTCCTTGAAATCCCGACCTACCGCGACTGCCAGCGCGACGATAGGGATGACGAAATCTATATGACCGAGCGAGAAAAGTACAACGCGATCCTCAAGGAAATCAAGGAAATCCACGAAAAAGGGCGCCCTATCCTCATCGGCACCGAATCGGTGGAAACATCGGAAAAACTCTCACGCATCCTCAAACAGAATAAACTCGAACACACGATCCTCAATGCGAAGAACCACGCCAAAGAAGCCGAAATCATCGCCGATGCGGGTAAACGCGCTGCGATCACGCTCGCCACCAACATGGCAGGCCGCGGCACCGACATCAAACTGAAAGAAGGCGTCAAAGAGCTCGGCGGACTCCATGTCATCGGCACGACGCGGCACCACTCCCGCAGGATCGACCGGCAGCTCCGCGGACGCGGCGGACGCCTCGGCGATCCCGGCTCTTCCAAATTCTATGTCTCTTTCGAAGACCATCTCATGCGCCTCTTCTCCTCTCCCCGGATGACCGCCCTCCTGCAGCGGTTCCGTCCTCCTGAAGGAGAGCCGATATCCGCAAAAGTACTCAATAAGTCGATTGAAACGGCGCAAAAGCGGGTCGAGCAGAGGAACTACTCCATCCGCAAACACACGCTCGAATACGACGATGTGATGAATAAACAGAGGCAGGAAGTCTACGCCTTCCGCAATGAACTTCTCTTTGCCGAAAAGCCGATCGAGATCGCCGAAGATATTCTGCAGGCCGTCGTCTCCCACATGGGCGCGCCTTACCTGCAAGAAAAAACCTTCAGCCCCGAAAAATTTGCTGCGGCCCTTATGAATCATTTCCCGGTCCGTTTGGAAACCGGCGATTGCGACGAAGACAAAAAAACTGCTGAAAAGATCCTCTCCGCCTTCCGCCAAAAGCTCCTCTTTCAACGCGAGTTGCTCGTCCAGTATCGCCCGGAACTTTCCGATGCCGAAAAAGCTCAGAATGTATTAGGGGAAGTCATCCGCAACCTGATGGCTCGGAAAATCGACCAACTCTGGCAAGAGCATCTCCTCCATATCGACCATCTCCGCTCCGATGTCCACATGCGTTCGATTGGCCAAAAAGATCCGCTTCTCGAGTTCAAGCATGAATCGTTTTCTCTCTTCGAAACCTTTTCGATCCGCCTCCGCGAAGAAATCGCCCGCGATAGCTTCCGTTTTGAAATGATCTCACAATCCCACCAGCAAAAATTGCAAGAGGCGCTGTCGAAAGTGCAGCGGCAAAAACAATTCGTCCAGCAATAGACTTCTTACTTCGGGAAGGGTAATATCAACATGCGTTGCTTAATGAGCTTACTGGCGATTCTATGCGCCGCCATTGCGATTGCAGCAGCGCCTGTCAAAGTCGGCTCCGACTCCTACGGCGAGATCTCTCTTGAATCGCTTGAACTCTTAGGCAGCATCAAACTCAACGGGACAACCGTTTCCAAACTTTTGAAAGTTACGGGAAACCTCGTCGCCAACTCAGCTCATCTCCATGAAATCGAGGCCGAAGGCGACGTCAAACTCAACGACACCCTCCTCGAAGCCCAAGTCCTCATTACCGGATCCTTGCAAGCATCCGATTCCGATTTCCGCCAATCGCTGATCTTTGTGGGACAAAAGGCCCGCTTTACAAAATGCAAACTTATCGGGATAACGGTCCGCCGCGATGCCGCATTCAAAGCCAGACAAGTGATCGAGCTCAAAAATAGCACGATCATAGAAGGGCCGGTCATTTTCGAGGGCGGCAACGGCGAAGTTTTGCTTTATCCCGGTTCGAAAATCCACGGTTCCGTCACCGGCGGCAAAATCGTCTACAAAAACTAAGAACCTGTCTTACCCTGAGTTTTGGGCTCGTCTTATTTCGGGATTATTTTAACGCTTATTAATATTATAAAACTTGCAAAAAATAATTTAATAATGCTATAATTGTTATAAAACAAAGGAGAAATTATGAGCAGTATAATCGATTATCTTTCTACTCATACAAACACAAGCAAAGCCGTATTGTTTTGTCCAGTAGTTGGTGCGATTGTTCCTATTGCTACTGGTATTTATCTCAACAACTTACCTCAGAACGAATTGTCAAATCCGAAAAAAAAGATAAAAAAAATGATAGGAAATTTGGCTGGAGTACAGTTGCTATCATGTGGAATTGCAGGCACATCAGCCTACCTACTATCGCACTACGCCGTATTCGCAGCCGTTTTCAAAATCTCGGCCATTTTCGGTGGAATCGTTCTTGGTGCGACGTCTTTTTTTATAGCGCCTGCAGTCATTTTAGGACTATATGGACTATATCTACTGTGTAAGAAAATTCCTCATCTCTGTCCAGAGACACGCCAGGCCAAGACTGTTAATAGTTCTAAATCTACATCTACTACATTTTTTGGAGGACCCCCAAGTACTAACGAGGAGGACAGCTCACAGACTGAAGCCTCCCAATATTTTACGGAAAATTAGGCGGTTATGCTGCGCGCGGCTAACAAGTTATACTCCGCGCGGCCTGAAAGTTGGAATTTCGATCGCGCCAAAGCCCCGGGATTTGCCGATCGTAAACGAGCCCATATTGCTAATATTGCGCTGTTTACGATCGACGAACCGCGGGAGCTTTCGCATAGGTCCAAATCCAAGTTTCAGGCCGCGCGGAGTATATATTTATACATATAAATAGAAAAACACCGAATATCACAAAAAAATTAATTTTATTATATTATATATTAAGATATAATTTATGTAACAAAGGAAAAACCATGTCTTCTATTGTAGAACTTGTAAAAGACCATCCCTGGAAATTGGCAGCAGCAGCATCTATCCCGATAATTGGCGCTGCCGTTCCTCTATATCTTCATATCAAAGGAGCGGATATTCCCCTTGACGACGATCGAGAAAACATAAATAAAACTAGAAACATAACGGCAGGTGTCCAGGTTCTAGGATGCGGAGCTTTGGCAGCGGGAGCCTATTTAGCATTGAAAGTCGGGCTTGCAGTCCTTCTCAAAGTTTCGACTCTAGTATTAATTGGCTATCTTAGCCTTGCCTCTTGCTTCATATTACCCGCAGCAATTCTTTTAATATACTTATTGTATTCGGCATTCCCTTGTGATGATGATGATTCAATGAGTCAGTCAAGTGTGAACAACCAGTCAGACATATCCGTTTCAATTAGGAACCCGAATTTTGATGAGATCTCAAATAGCACAATCATAGAAGGGCCGGTCGTTTTCGAGGCCGGCAACGGCGAAGATTAGGATTATTTGGAAAATTGTTAGTCAGCAAAATACGATCATTCAGCACAGCCTTGCTGAGAAACAAGGCACGAGTGAAGACGAAAAATTTGTTGCAGAGCTGACGTAGCCAAACCCAACGTTATTTCTGATATTATGTATAAGAGGCAATTGCAAAACTCGCGGGACCAACAAAATCGCCCTTTTAAGCCATTTTGCCTCCTTGTGGCCGAAGCCCTACTTTGCTCAAAGTTGTGCTCGGCCACAAGGTAAAGGGCCTACGGCCCAGGCAAACTGGCTGAAAATCATCGATTTTTCTGGCGCCGGGAGTTTTGCAATTGCCTCATATGTCGAAATTTAATTTTCGATGCTGTAGGTATGAAGTATGGTTCCTCTGCTTGCCGAATTCGTCAAAAACCCGCAAAGATACGATTGCCTCAAGCATCCCGTCATCTTGCAGCTCGAGTCGCTCCAGTTCACTCCCTTTCATTTAGTCTCTCTGATCCTTTTCGTTTTGGCGATCATCCACACCCTTTCCGCCAATCGAGTCCATGGATGGGCCCGCTCGTTCGAAGCGCGCCAAGCGCCCAGTCGGCGAGGGAAGCGGTGGGAAAGGAGCTTACCGGTCCAACTCTTGTATTTCCTTTCGGAGGTCGAGGTGATTTTCGCCTTCTGGGCCATCCCGCTCTTTATCACGATGATCTTTGTCTATGGATGGACGGTCGGTGTCGAATATATCAATACTCGCGACTATACGGAACCTCTCTTCGTCGCAGTCGTCTTGTCTCTCGCGGCGACGCGCCCGATCATCCATATCGCGGAAAGCGCGATCCATTGGTGCGCTCAACGGCTCGGCGGATCCCTTTCGGCTTGGTGGCTTACCCTCCTGACGATCGGACCCTTATTGGGTTCTTTGATTACGGAAGTCGGAGCGATGACCCTTTGCGCCCTTCTCCTTGCCAGGCAATTTTACTCATTCCATCCGAGCAAAAACCTCTCTTACGCCACCATCGCGCTCCTTTTCGTCAACATTTCCGTCGGAGGCATCCTCACGGATTTCGCCTCTCCCGCCGTATTGGTCCTTGCTCACTGCTGGCAATGGACCACGGTCGATATGTTCCTCGTATTCGGATGGAAAGCTGCGCTCGGGATCCTCCTCTCGAACCTAATCTATTGGTTCCTGTTCAGAAAAGAATTTAAAATCCTCGACGAGAAAAAGCAAATGCTCGCCGCTTCTCAATTCCTTCACCCTCTCAAGGAAAAAGAAACCCCGATCCCCAAATGGATCAC
>JABDHH010000037.1 GCA_013285585.1 Chlamydiota bacterium | reverse complement strand
CGATCCGGTTTTATGACGGGGAAGAGCTTCGGGTCGAAGAAGGCTTGATGATCGATGGATTATTGGGTACCGGGTTCAGAGGCCAAGTTGAAGGAAAGATCGAGACAGCCATTCTGGTTGCAAATGCGTTGAACAACCCGGTTCTTTCCATCGATTTGCCCTCCGGCCTCGATGGAACTACGGGCGACGCTAGAGGCGCGTGCATCGAAGCAGAGCAGACAGTGACGATGGGTATGGCCAAAAGCGGATTGTTTTTGAGGGATGGATGGAATCATACCGGCCGCCTTTTGATCGGAGATTTTGGATTGCCGCGCCGTTTTCATGGCTTAAGCCAGGAAATGGCCTATTTGCTCGATCCGGCCCGTCTGCCTCTGCCAAAAATCGTCCGCAACCGGCATAAATACCAGGCTGGATATGTGGTGGGATATTCGGGATCGGAGGCGATGCGGGGTGCGCCGAAGATGGCCGGACTGGCTGCGCTCCGGGCCGGAGCCGGGATTGTGCGGCTTTTTTCAAAGGGAGACATTGGCGACGCTCCTATGGAATTGATCTGCCGGAAATGGAATGCAAAAGAGTGGCGCAAAGAACTTAAACGGGCGAGCAGCGTGTTTGCGGGTCCTGGATTGGGCGAAGGCTCGAGAGGCTGGATGAAGGAGATTGCTCTTCCTGCGGTCTTCGACGCGGATGCGCTCCAGAAAGGAGCCCGTTTCCCCAAGCACGCGATCTTGACGCCCCACCGAGGAGAAATGCTGCGCCTCCTAGGATTGAAAAGCGCTCCTCAAGAAGAAGATTTCCTGGGGCGCTGTCAAAAATTCGCGGAGCGGCAGCATATTATCCTCGTTTTGAAGGGCGCGCCGACTTACCTCTTTGCGCATGGCAAACCGCCGCTGATCGTTACTCAGGGAGATCCGGGCATGGCGACAGCGGGAGCCGGAGATGTGCTCACCGGCGTATTGGCCGGGCTTTTAGCGCAAAAAATGGCAAATTACGATGCAGCGGCGCTAGGAACGTATTTGCATGGGCTGGCCGGAGAAAAAGCTGCACAGGAAAAAACTTCCTATGGACTGATCGCGGGTGATTTGATCGAATATCTACCGAGGTCTTTTCAAGCATTAGACCTCTGAGGCAATAGTAGAAAGCGAGAGCGAGTGATATTTTTGATACCATTCGATGAATCGAGGAATCCCTTGTTCGAGTGAGACTGAGGGTCGGAAATTGAGAAGCTGAACGCTTTTTTCTATGTCCGCGCAAGTCTCCTCCACTTCTCCCGGCTGCATGGGCAGCATTTCTTTGATCGCTTTTCTTTTCAGATGCTTTTCGATCAGGCCGATGAGGTCCAAAAGTTCGACAGGGCGATGATTCCCCAGATTGAAGATTTCGCATTTCGCTCCCAAATCGATCGCTGCGGTCGTCCCTCTTACGATATCGTCGATATAAGTGAAATCGCGGCGCATCCGACCGGAATTGAAGACCTGGATCGGCTGTCCATTCGCGATTTGCTGGGTAAATCGGTAATAGGCCATATCGGGTCTGCCCCACGGTCCATAAGCGGTGAAGTAACGGAGGCCTGTTACCGAGAGGCCGTAAAGATGATGGTAGGCATGAGCAATGGCTTCATTGGCTTTTTTTGTTGCGCCATAGAGGTTCGCAGGCTGGTCGGTCTTGTCGTCTACGGAAAACGGGGTCTTTTTATTGAGCCCGTACACCGATGAAGAAGAAGCATAGATGAATTTAAGATTTGGAAAGCGGCGGCACGCTTCAAGGACGGAGACGAAACCGTGAAGGTTCGAAGCGACATAGTCGTCCGGTTCGGAAAGCGAATGACGTACGCCTGCCTGTGCGGCCAGATGGACGACGTGCGTGATCCCATGGCGCAGAAGCGCTAACTGAAACAGGTCTCTATCCCGAATGTCTGCGTGGAGGATCTCGATTCCATCATTTTGCAACTGATGCTCGCGATCCCGTTTGAGCTGCAGATCGTAATAGGAATTGAAATTATCGAGTCCGATGACGAAATCATCTCGCGACTTGAGGTGGAGCGCGAGATGATAGCCGATGAATCCCGCAGCTCCAGTGATGAGAATTCGTTTTCCCATAAAAAATTTTGTGATATACGATACGCTTTCACTCTATCTTAAACCTTCAGTGCGTTAATTTGTATGAGATTTTGTAGCTTTTTTGCCGCTTTCCTTCTTCTGATCGCCGGCTGCAGCGGCCCCTATATGGGAAAGGATCTTTTCGGAGCCGACGAATTTGTTCTCGATTCCTACAAGATCCGCGAGGGAAAGTCTTCCATTTTAGAAATGGAAGGAAGAGAGGCGGGTGAACTCGACGCGTCGATGCTCGACGAATACCAGGACAAGATCCATGAAGACGATGTCTTGCAAGTGGCGCTTTATAATCCGAAGCGGAAAGATGTGGCCGATGCGGTCGAATACATTGGCGCAAAAGTTGGATATCGGGTCGTCGACGGCTCTATCACTTTACCCGATCCAGTAAGAGCCAGGATTTGCCGGGCAAGATCGATCACCGGCATCTCGTTCGGATTTCCGATGTTGATGGGTCCCGTGACTCTATCAGGCGTACCCATGATCCGGATGATGGCCTCGATCAGATCCTCCACATAGCAGAAGGACCGGGTTTGCCTGCCTTCTCCGTATATAGTAATAGGCTCATTGCGGAGCGCTTGTACGATGAAGTTGGAGACAACCCGGCCATCGTTCGGGTGCATCCTTGGACCGTAAGTATTGAAAATTCGGGCGACTTTGATGGGTATTCCGTGAAGGCGGTGATAATCGAAAAAAAGCGTTTCGGCGCACCGCTTTCCTTCATCATAGCAAGATCGGAGGCCGATCGGGTTGACGTGGCCCCAGTAATCTTCAGTCTGAGGATGAACATGCGGGTCGCCGTAGACTTCGCTCGTAGACGCTTGTAAGATTTTAATTTTCAGCCGCTTCGCCAATCCGAGAAGGTTCAAGGAGCCGAGAAAACTTGTCTTAGCTGTCTGGATGGGGTCCCGCTGGTAATGGAGAGGAGACGCCGGGCATGCGAAATTATAGATCTCGTCGACTTCCACATTCAATGGGAAGCAGACATCGTGGCGGATCACTTCGAAATAAGGATGATCCATCAGAGGGATCAAATTGTCACGGCTGCCCGTGTAAAAATTATCGACGCACAATACTTCGTTTCTTTCTTTCAAGAGTCTTTCGCAAAGGTGCGAGCCGAGAAATCCGGCTCCGCCGGCGACAAGAATTTTTTTTCGTCTTTTTTCACTGCATGTCATGGGGGGAAGATCCGCGGTGAGAATTGCTAAACGGCACATGTCCTCATGGTAAGCCCAATCGATGAACGGTGTCAACTGCTCCTTGGGCTCGTCCAAAACCGTTACGATGGCCCGATCGCAAAAAGAGAGAGGAGAGATGCTCTCCACGCAGTTGAGAGGAGAGCGGAACACGAGGAGCACAAAGTCATAATCCTTTTTGAACCTTTCTAAAAGTTTTTGAAAATGATGCGATCGAATGACTTCCGCCCCATAAGGAGTGTGTCCGCCTGAAGTGAGATAATCGTACCCTTGTCTGCTCCGTATAAAAGGCTCCGAGATCTCTTGTTTCCAAACCTGCAGCAATCCCGGCAAATCCTGAGGACTGAACTTTACATTGAAATCGCATCGGACGACGAGAGAACGCAAGGACATGCGTGCAAAGTGCTCGGCCAATGCGTAGGAATAATCGGGTCCTTTTCCTACGATGATCCCTACCACTTTCGCTTTCGGGGATGTATCGAGAAAGAGGGAAATTTGGCGAAGAGTTTCCAGATCGGTCCCGCCCAGCGGATCTATTGCAGGTCCATCGCAGAAAGGGGAGATCGCGCCCAGAACCGGATAGCGCATCGCCCGAAGATTATCGCTAGACAAAGGGAACCCCTTCAATACCCTTCGGAAAAACAAGCGGGAAAAAACGGCAAACCCGGCTAGAAATGCGCCCAGGAAGGCCTTGATCAAAAATCCGGGATGGCAAGGCAAAGAAGGAACGGTCGCTAAATTAAGGGGTTTCGATTCGACATGGTGGAGATGGGAGCTGATCGTCTTCGATTCGACGAGATCGGTCAAGCCTTGAACCATTTTGACCCCCATCTCCTTCCTTAAATTCAGCCATTCTTCCCTGTGCCATTTTTCAGGGAGGCTGGAAAAGCCTTTTCGCACCTCCTCGATTTTTTCCTTTAAGATGCGGTGTTCTGACCTCAGAGTCATTTTTCGATTTTTGATCCAATCGGAAAGCCTCTTTTGAAGGACGGTAATCTCTCCAGAAATGCACCCGATACTTAAAGTCTGCAAAGCGGCGATCTTATCTTGGATCATTTGCGATTTCAGCTTTTCGACTTTAGCAAGCTGATCGAGATGATCTTTCAGGATCTTTTTCTGCAGCGACAGTTCTTCTGCCCATCGCCCCCCTTCTTTTTCGCTGCGATGGGTTTCATCTTTCAATTTGAGGACAATTTCGCTCGCCTGCGCGATCAGGCGCTGGCTCAAAGGATCGGACAAGACAGCGCATAGGGAACTGATTTCGAAATCGCTCTCGTTGATCTCTTTGCCCAAACGGTCAAAATGGCCCAGAAACTCAGCGCTTTGATCGAGCTTGTTGTTATATTCCTTGAAAAGCTCGCGCGCGGTCGTCAAATCGATACCCCTGAATTCGGAAGGAATATCCTTTCCGTAGAAAATCTGCTCCTGCGCGATTTTTTCCTGCATGGACAGAAATCTGATATAGTTTTCGAGATATTCAGCCAGATCTTCCCGTTCTTCTGTCTGGGAATGGTCCAAGCGGTCAGCCCAAGTTTCGAGCGAACGTTCAGGATCGAACAGCGCTTTTTGCGATAGGGCATCCTTGTCGGCTCCATTGAGCAAGCTCTGCATGCCGCTTAAGCGTTCTCTAATTCCTTTCAGTTCTTCTTTTCTGCTCTCATATTCGGCCTCATTGAAAGCATGATCCTTATCAGGAAATGACAATTCGATCAGATCTCTCTGCTGTTTGAGCTCGGATATCAACTGTATGATCTGTTGCGGAACCAAGTATGAGGAATTCGCCTCGATCGCTATAAATGCCTTTGGATCGCTTTCCGCCTGGTTTAAGCGCTCCAACTCCAAGTCGATCACCATCGCCTTGTTCTCTAGCGTTTTGTATTCTTGCGCAATCCCATCGATCTCTTGCCTCACGTTGAGCAGCCCCGAATGAGTGAGATTGCTCTGCAAATATCTTGCATACTCATCGAAAACCGAAAACATTTGACCGCATATTTCCTCTTGTTTCTTCTGTAAATACGCTAGCTGTTCCTTGACAAGCTCATCATGATCTCGCTGCAAATAATTGCGATATTCCGCCATCCAAGCATTGAGCAGCTCAGTTCCGAAATATCGGTCCCGATTCGTGAAGTACAAATCAAAAATCGATTTGTGATTTTTTACAGCCGCTACCTTAAAATTCGAACGGATCGATTTCACTGCGTCAACCCAGGGCAGGATGGAAAAGGGATAATCGGATCCCAGACGCAAATCTCCGGGAACCTTCACAAGCGTCAATTGGGCTTCAGGCAAGCTGACGGAAGATCCGAGAGACCCGGAGGCGATGATTTTCTTTCCCGACAAGATGGAAAAATGTTCGGGATCTTCGAAACGAAGGCTGCAGTAGATTGGGCGATCTCCGGAATACACGACATCGCGAAATGCAAACCAATCGATATCGGAGAGCCCCATTTTTCTTTCAGCCAAAATATTGTCCCTGATTCTC
>JABDHH010000036.1 GCA_013285585.1 Chlamydiota bacterium | reverse complement strand
AGGTCTTGCGCCGAGAGGATTTCAGCTCCGATGAAATAATCGGCGAAAAAGAGACGGGTAAAATCAAGGCGGGAATGGTTGAGATAACTCCGCGATTTTACGCGGGCGATCGTCTTCGGAAACCCAAGGTTTTTCGCGACTGAGCAAGCGACGAGGTTTGTCTCGTCGTCTCCTGTGGCTGCGAAGAAGAGGTGAGGGCTGTTCTCTAGGAGGTCTTCGAAGAGCTTCCAATCAGGAAGCGCCGCATGGAGAGTCGCAATATCGCTTTCGCGACTCGCCTTCTCTAAGACTTTGGCATCTTTGTCGATCAAGACGACATTATGTCCTTCCCGCGAGAGTACCGAAGCGACATAGGAACCTGTTGTGCCTGCCCCTAGGATGACTATGTGCATATTAACCAGTTTAAATGGACAAAGTCCAGTTTAGCTGAAATATGGCGAAAGATGCTATTCTTTCATGTTATGAAAAAGCATCCTGTGGGTACTGTTGTCAATTTCTGTACGAACGAAAGCCGGTTTATTTCGGCCTGCTTGAAAGCCGCGCTCAAGTTTTCAAGCCAAGTCGTCGTGCCGGTCGCGAGTCATTTTTTCGACGGAACCTCTGAAAATCGCGAACTGCTGGAAGAAATCTATGGGGCTTTTCCCGAATGTCTGTTCATCGAATATCCCTTTGTCCCCGACAAAATCCCCTCGTCGATTTTCAAAGCGGTGCATCCCGATCCGTTTTGGCATTGCCTCTCAAGGCTGATCGGCGCTTGGAATTTAAAAGATTCGATAGAAACGGTTCTTTTCCTCGATGCGGATGAAGTCGCAGATGGGCGGGCTATGGCGGAGTGGCTCGATTGCAGCGATTACGAACAGCATACTGCCCTCAAACTTGCCAACTATTGGTATTTCCGCGAGCCTATCTACCAGGCTGAAAAGCTCGAAGACTCGATCGTCCTGGTCCAGAAAAAAGCCCTCACCCCCGATACCTTGCTCCACGACAAGGAGCGGGATGCGGTCTACGACTCCCTTCCCGGCCCCAAACGGAGAATGGTCCTGGGGACGAGCGGTCAGCCTCTCTTCCACCACTACAGTTGGGTGCGGACCGAAGAGGAGATGTTAAAAAAAGTCCGGAGCTGGAGCCACAGGAAAGACCGCAATTGGGAAGAATTGGTCCGCCGCGAGTTCTCAGGCCCCTTCCAGGGGACTGACTTTGTTCACGGATATTCCTTCCGCACTGTCGAGTCGCTGCTCGAAGCTCCCACCCGGTTTCAGGCGAAGGGGAAAAAGAACGTTCTCCATCTCTCGGGAAGGGAGGTTGTGGATTTTGCGAAGCTGAAAAAAGTGCCATTCTGGCGCCGCTTTCTCCAAAAACCTTGATTTTTAGGAGTGTCCTTAGGATGATGGTTAGCCATGCACTGGTAGCTCATTTGGATAGAGTACCTGGCTACGAACCAGGGGGTAAGAGGTTCAAATCCTCTCCAGTGCGACTGCCGCCTTAGAGGCCCTCTCTGAATAATGGGGGCAGGATTTTAGAAGCCGAGCGAGAGATAAATTTAGGCTTATTAGGGCTTAGACTGCCGAATATACTACGCGCGGTATAGCTCTTCTATAAAAACGGTTGCAAAAAGCAAGAAATAAAAGAAAATATTCACGCGTTAAATATGGAGAATAACTATGTCAATAAAAGTAACTGAGAAAAGATTGCCAGATAGCTGTAACATCGATCGATCACCTAGAAAGATCGGAGGTAGATATTGGTGTAGAGTCTTACCAACCGATAGCATAAAGCTAGGAGGCAGGATCTGTCAGGTAAATCTAGAAAAATGCATGCAGGATAATGACAGGTATTATCTCCCTGTGTCTGTTGCTAGATCATCAGGATTAATTTAGAAAGTGGGATTGCAAGTTTATCAATTTCCTTGCGGTCCCCTCGAAACAAACGCCATTCTTTTTGGAGAGGGCGGCATAGGCGCCGCCATAGATCCCTCTTTGGGATCCGCTGAAAAAATTGTCGTCCAAGCACAGCAAAGCGGCCTCAAGATAGAAAAAATTTTACTTACCCATTCTCATTGGGATCATATTGCCGATGTTCACGCTCTCAAGGAGAAGACCGGAGCGTTCCTGTGCGTCCATCCACTGGATGCCAAGAATGTCGAGGCGCCCGGATCGGACGGCCTGCCTCTCTATTTTCCCATCGCTCCTGCTCGGCCGGATCATTTGCTTCGCGATGGGGAAATCGTAACGGTTGGTTCTTTGCATCTCGAAGTGATCCATACGCCCGGCCACACTCCTGGCGGGGTCTGCTTCTACTTAGCCGGCCAATCGATCCTTTTTGCCGGAGATACGCTCTTTTGCGGCAGTATGGGCCGGACTGATCTTCCTACCGGAAATGCCCAAAACATGGGGTCTTCTTTACGGAAGTTAGCCAAGCTTCCCCCAAAGACGCGCGTTATTTCAGGCCACGGTCCGGATACGGAGATCGGCAAAGAAGCTTGGCTTCAAAGCCCAAGATTTTCAAACAGCTGACCCAAGCTGATGTAAAGCTGTTTTACATCAATAATCCTTCGTGTGGTATGATGCGAGATTCATATTGGAGGCAACATGTCGCTCGTTGGAAAAAAAGCGCCTGACTTTAAGGCAAAAGCTGTAGTGAAAGACAAAATCTATGATGATTTCTGCTTGTCCGATTTCATCGGGAAATACATCGTTTTTTTCTTTTACCCTCTTGATTTTACTTTTGTTTGTCCCACCGAACTGCACGCCTTCCAGGAGAAGTTGAAGGAATTCGAGAAACGGAATGCTCAAGTCGTCGGCTGTTCCGTCGACAGTTGTTTTTCCCATCACGCCTGGCTCTCTATGCCGAAGGCCAAAGGAGGGATCCAAGGAGTCTCCTATCCGATTATTTCTGATCTGAATAAATCGATTGCCCGGAGTTTCCACGTCTTGAAGGAAGAAGATGGGATCGCGTACCGAGGACTCTTCCTGATCGATAAGGAAGGAACGATCCGCCACCAGCTCGTCAATGATCTTCCGCTCGGCCGTTCAGTAGATGAAGTGCTCAGAATGGTCGACGCCTTGATTTTCCACGAAGAGCATGGGGAAGTCTGCCCGGCCAATTGGAAGACCGGCGCCAAAGCGATGAAGCCGACCGAACAGGGTTTGGCTGAATATTTCAAATGAGGGAGAAGCCCTCTCATTGACTCTCCCCTCTTATTTGGGTATAGAGAGGTCATGAGACAATTTCGCAGCGAAACAGACAGCATGGGAGAAGTGCAAGTCCCTGCCGATAAATATTACGGAGCGCAAACGATGCGCTCTCTCCAGCATTTTTCGATCGGCCGTGATTTGATGCCGCCCGAATTGATCAAGGCTTTTGGGATCCTCAAGAAGGCTGCTGCGCTCGTCAATTGCGATTTGGGGAAATTGGACAAGAAGCGATGCGATCTGATCGTCCAGGCTTGCGATGAGGTGATCGCGGGCAAGCTTGAGCCTCATTTCCCTTTGCATATCTGGCAGACGGGAAGCGGCACGCAAACGAACATGAATGTGAATGAGGTGATCGCGAATCGTGCCATCGAGATCGCCGGAGGCAAGCTCGGGACCAAAGCTCCGATCCATCCCAATGATCACGTCAATATGTCCCAATCTTCGAATGACACATTCCCCACTGCTATGCATATTGCAGGCGCAATGGAGATGCAAGAGGGACTGCTTCCCGCCTTGAAAAGTTTGACAGCGGCCTTCGAGAAGAAAGAAAAGGAATTCGGCGGGATCGTCAAAATCGGCAGGACTCATTTGCAAGACGCAACGCCTTTGATGCTGAGCCAGGAATTTTCCGGCTATGTGTCGCTTCTGGAACGGAGCATGAAGGGAATCGAGCAGGGGGCCGATGGATTGTACGATCTTGCAATCGGAGGCACCGCAGTAGGCACAGGATTGAATACCCATCCTCAGTTCGCGATGAAAGCGGCGAAGAAAATTGCGGAACTGACCCGGCTTCCGTTTCGATCGCACCCGAATAAATTCGCGGCTCTTTCAGCCCACGATGAAATCGTGTTTGCAAGCGGAGCGCTGAAGACGGCAGCCGCAGCCTTGATGAAAATCGGAAACGACATCCGGTGGCTGGGCTCCGGGCCGCGGTGCGGGCTTCGTGAATTGATCTTGCCTGAAAATGAGCCGGGATCTTCCATCATGCCGGGCAAAGTGAATCCAACCCAATGCGAAGCGCTGACCATGGTCGCAGTGCAAGTGATGGGAAATGATGTCGCGATCGGGTTTGCCGGTTCCCAGGGCAATTTCGAATTGAATGTCTTCAAGCCGGTGATGATCTATAACTTGCTCCATTCGGTTTTGCTCATGAAGGATTCTTGCCGGATGTTCGAAAAGTACTGCGTGCAGGGACTTGAAGCGAACCGGAAAAAGATCGAAGAGTATGTGAACCATTCGCTCATGCTGGTGACCGCCCTCAGCCCGGTCATCGGGTATGATAAATCCGCGAAACTCGCTCATACTGCCTACGAGGATGGGACAACGCTTCGCGAAGCTTGTCTGAAATTGGGCTTTTTGACCGGCGACGAGTTCGATAAACACGTGATCCCACAAAAAATGACTCACCCATGACCTATTATGCAATCAATCCTGATGGGTCGCTGAAGACCGAATTGAGCGGGAGGGCGATTCTAGAGCACGCGATCCTGAACAAAGGGACGGCGTTTTCTCACGAGGAGCGGACAAAATTCGGGCTTCATGGACTGATCCCCGCCGCGATTGAAACCATGGACCAGCAAGTTGCGCGGCTGTACCAGGCCTATAAGAAAAAAACAGAAGATTTGTCGCGCCACATATTCTTACGCGAATTGCAAGACCGAAACGAAACTCTTTTTTACCGACTTCTCATGGATCACATCGGCGAAATGCTGCCGATGATTTATACACCGGTCGTAGGAGCAGCCTGTCAGAAGTTCAGTGAAATCTACCGCCGTCCCCGCGGTCTTTTCATCTCCTTTCCGGAACAGGATCGAATGGAGGAGATCGTTGCGAATATCGAACTGCCCGATGTCTTGGTGATTGTGGTGAGCGATGGTGAAAGGATTCTCGGGTTAGGGGACCAGGGGATAGGCGGAATGGGCATCCCCATCGGAAAAATTTCTCTATATACCGCGTGTGGAGGGATTTTCCCTGGAGTCGCCCTTCCCATCATCCTCGATACGGGTACCGATAACGAAGAGCGGCTGAAAGATCCTTTCTATTTTGGATGGAGGCATAAACGGGTCCGAGGAAAAGAGTACGACGATTTTGTCGACCGGTTCGTCAAAGCGATCCTGAAACGTTATCCGAATGTCCTGTTGCAGTGGGAAGACTTTGCTAAGGAGCATGCGAGAATGCTTCTCGACCGGTATCAAAATCTCTGCTGCACATTCAACGATGATATCCAAGGAACGGCGGCTATCGCTCTCGCCGGGGTTTTAGCTGGAGTCAAGATCAATAGCAGCGATATTACGAAACAGCAGGTTGTCATTTATGGAGCTGGCTCTGCCGGGACCGGGATCGCCGATGAAATCGCCAGCGAGATGCAGCGGCGCGGCCTTCCTTCTCAGGATGCCAGGCATCAAATCTGGATGATCGACCGACATGGGTTGATCCATACGGGGATGGCCGAGATCACGCCCGAGCAAAAACCCTATGCACAGATCCGGGAAGTCGTATCCAGCTTAGGGATGGATCCTGCGCAAAATATCTTGCTTGAGGATGTGATCGAGAAGGTGCGCCCTACAATCTTGATTGGAGTGTCAGGATGTCCGAAGGTATTCACCGAAAAAGCGATCAGGGCCATGAACCAGTTCGTCGAAAGACCCATCATTTTTCCTCTTTCCAATCCGACCTCAAAATGCGAAGCGGCACCCGCCGACCTGATCGCATGGACAGACGGCAAAGCGCTTGTTGCCACAGGCACCGCTTTCCCGGATGTGGAATACAAAGGCAAAACTTACAAAATCGCCCAATGCAACAATTACTACATCTTTCCGGCAATAGGGCTTGGGGTAGTGTCATCTAAGGCAAAACGGGTTACACCCGGGATGTTCTTAGCCGCATCGGAAGAGCTGGCTGGCATCTCCCCTGCTTTGAAGACGGAAGGGGCTCTCCTTTTCCCCGCTCCCGAGCAGGTACGGGATATTGTCAAGAAGCTCGGCTTCGTCATTGCCAAA
>JABDHH010000035.1 GCA_013285585.1 Chlamydiota bacterium | reverse complement strand
TTGAAAAGCACTATAGAAATCGGGGAATGCTTTCAACTCCTCTTCATCCCATACATCGCAGGCAAAGAAGGGGATGACTCCAGTGAGGGAACGGACCCGGATCTGATCATACTTGCCGTCCGGATGACGAAGAACGCTGTAAAAAAAGCCGTCCTCCTCGCTCCACATGTCATAATGGCGCCAATAGCCTTTCCTCATTGCTGCAGTGACGTAGACAAAGTGTTGGAAAAATTTGATCGCCAGACCTTCGTATATGGGGTTTTTTTTCGCTAATGTCAGAGAGATGCGCATCAAATTCAAGCATAGGATCGACATCCATCCCGAGCCGTCCGATTGGTCAAGGAGAGACCCAGGAAGCAATTTCTCCGATCTGTCGCCAAATCCGATGTTATCCATTCCTAAAAAGCCCCCCTCGAAAATATTGTGGCCGAGGCTGTCCACTTTATTGATCCACCATGCGAAGTTAAGGAGCAGTTTGTGGAAGCATTTTTCCAGATAAGGATAATCTTCGTGGCCCCACTTCTCCTTTTCCAATTCGAAGATTTTGATGACGGCCCAACCCTGGACAGGGGGATTCACATCGCTGAATTCCCACTCATAGGCCGGCAAAGCGCCGTTCGGATGCTGGAATTGGTCGAAAAGGAGAATCCAAAGCTGATGCTTGGCAAATTCCATATCGATCAGCGCAAAGGTAAGGGCATGGAACGCGAGATCCCAGGCAGCAAACCAGGGGAATTCCCATTTGTCCGGCATCGAAAAAATCCGCATAGAGATCACATGGCGCCAATGGATATTGCGAAAATACTTGCGTTGTTCCGGAGGCGGATGTTTTGGGTTGTCTCCATCGATCCATGCACCCACGTCATAGAGGTAGATTTGTTTGTTCCAGATCATCCCGGCAAGCGCCTGCCTCTGAATGAATTTTTCCTCTTCCGAGGCGGCCTTTGGGTGGATGGATTCATAAAAGTGATCGGCTTCCGCCTTTCGCTCTCTGATCACCTTTTCAACCTCTTTTAAAGGATGCTGCATTGGATTGTCCGTAAAACGGAGCAATACCGTCTCCGATTTTCCAGGAGCGATCGCGGGAAAAAAATAGTGAAAAGCGGCTTTCGTTCCGAAGTGCTTGGGATTGACGGCTCCGGCTTCTTTTTGAATCAGGTACCGATGAAAAGCGTCTTTTACATAGGGAGTGGCATTCTTGGTGTTCCATAACGCCTCGCTATTCGATTCGTTATTGGTGAAAAGAGATTTGGCGCCTGAACCTGCATACAGATAACGGGACCCTAGGTGGTAATCGAAGAGGAGGTATTGAGGAGAAGCTAATTTTGCATCGTCTGCCACCATGCAAAGATCCCCATTCATCTGAATGCGCGGCTCAGGGCTTTGCTCGGACTCCCAGCTCCACTGGTTGCGGAACCAAAGATGCGGCAAGATGTGAAGCATTGCTGGGGCAGGACCTCGGTTGATCGCCTCAATCCGAATGCAAATATCGTCAGGGCCGGCCTTTGCGTATTCGATGAAAATATCAAAATAGCGGTCTTGATCGAAAATGCCTGTATCGATCAATTCATATTCAGGTTCATGGCTCCCTCGTTTTCTATTTTCCTGGACTAATTGCTCATAAGGATAGGAAGTTTGCGGGTATTTATAGAGGTACTTGAGATAGCTATGGGTCGGCGTCGCATCGAGATAGTAGTAGATCTCTTTCACGTCTTCCCCGTGATTTCCTTCGTTGCAATTCAGGCCGAAGAGACGCTCTTTCAAAATCGGGTCTTCGCCATTCCAAAAAGCGGGAGCGAAAAGGAGAACTTGAAAGCGGTCGGAAATTCCAGCGATCCCATCCTCGCTCCGGCGATACGCCCGTAAGCGGGACTGGTCATGAGTGAAGTAATTCCAAGGATCGCCGTCTGCGCTGTAGTCCTCGCGCACAGTGCCCCAGCCCCGTTCCGAGACATAAGGACCCCACCTTTCCCAAGCCGGCACGTAGCCGATCGAAGGCTTGAACCCAATCTCAGGAACATGCCCGCTTTCTTGAATCCGTTCGGATTCCGGATTCGTTCCTTTCTTCATAGCCCCTCGGCATAAGCAGCAGCGCCGATGAGCGCTGTGTCATCATTCAAAATTACCCAGATAGGAATCGTCTTAAGAAGATCTCTAAAGCGCCCTTTGCTGAGAAAGGATGAAAGAAACGGCCCTTTCTTCAGCTGTTCGAGAATATGGGGCGCAATCCCTCCGCCGATGTAGAGTCCTCCCAAAGACATAAACTGCAGAGCTACGTTGCCTGCCTCCGCTCCATACAGGGAGATGAACCGGTCGAGAGCCGCTCTGCAAGCCGGATCCTTGCCTTTGCCGCCCCAGTCGGAAACTACGATAGCCGGATCTCTTTTCTTCATTTCGCTTTTGGCTTCATCGGAAAAGGGATATCGCCCCGTTTCGACCAAAAATCGAAAAATCGCGTGCAAGCCCGGTCCCGAGACGATCCGCTCATAGGAAACGTGATCGAATTGTTTCCGAAGATATTGGAACAGATCGATTTCTTCTTCATCTCTCGGCGCAAAATCGACATGACCCCCTTCGCAAGCGAAAGGATGGTGCGTTTTCCCGTCCCAAAATAGGCACGCCTCTCCCAAGCCTGTTCCCGCAGAGATCAGCGCTTGGTTTCCTTGGGCTTCGGGATCTCCGGATTGGAGGGAATGGAATTCTTCTTTCTTTAGCATCTTCAGGCCGTAAGCATTTGCTACGAGATCATTTAAAAGCCGCACCGGAATATGGAACATGCGACTCAAAGCGGTTTCATCGAGAATCCAAGGGAGATTCGTCGCCTTGCACCTTCCATTCCGAACAGCGCCCGCAATCCCGAAACAGGCCCTCGATACGGTTTTTTTTTCAGTTTGCAGAAACTGTTGGACAATGCTTTCAAGGTTGGGAGATTCGCGGCTGGGGTATTTCCGCTCGACGATTTTCTGCCCATTTTCAAAAAAAGCGAGCCGCGTATTCGTTCCGCCAATATCCCCAGCTAAGATCATGAAGCCCTCTTTTTCTCACAGTTATCAGAAACGGAATTTTTTTTCTTTGACTAGAAGGAGATGGAGCTCTCATTCTTATATAAGAGAGCCGATTGCAAAACTCGCGGGACCAACAAAATCGCCCTTTTAAGCCATTTTGCCTCCTTGTGGCCGAGCCCTACTTTGCTCAAAGTTGTGCTCGGCCACAAGGTAAAGGGCCTACGGCCCAGGCAAACTGGCTGAAAATCATCGATTTTTCTGGCGCCGGGAGTTTTGCAATTGCCTCAAGAGACTGTCTACGAAAGGAGGAAAACACTTATGACTCAACAAGCAGCACCCATTACCGATTCCGCCAAGAAAAAGGCGCTGGAACTTGCCATTTCCCACATCCAAAAGCAGTTTGGAGATGGCGCGATCATGTCGCTCGGCAAACACTCTTCCGTCCATGGCCTAAGCGTCATCAAAACGGGCGCCGTTTCCCTTGATCTCGCCCTCGGCATCGGCGGCGTACCCCGCGGCCGGATCGTAGAGATCTACGGCCCAGAATCTTCTGGTAAATCGACATTGGCCACCCACATCGTCGCCAACGCGCAAAAGAGCGGAGGGCTGGCCGCTTACATCGACGCGGAACATGCCCTGGATCCCGCCTATGCTGCAAAAATCGGCGTGAACATCGACGACCTGATGATTTCCCAGCCCGATAATGGGGAAGAAGCCTTGAATATCGCCGAAATGCTAGCCCGTTCGAATGCCGTCGACATCATTGTCATCGATTCGGTGGCTGCGCTCGTCCCCAAATCGGAACTCGAAGGAGAAATCGGCGATCAACACATGGGCCTTCAGGCGCGGATGATGTCCCAAGCCCTGAGAAAATTGACCGCTACCCTCTCCCGCAGCAATACCTGCGCTGTCTTTATCAATCAGATCCGTGAAAAGATCGGCGTCATGTTCGGCAATCCCGAAACGACGACCGGAGGCCGCGCTTTGAAATTCTACGCCTCGATCCGGATGGACATTCGCCGCATCTCCGGCATCAAGGGTCCAGATAACACATCCGACATCGGCTCGCGTCCGGGTCAAAGTCGTTAAGAACAAATGCGCCCCTCCATTTCAATCGGCTGAATTCGACATCCTCTTCAACGAAGGGATCTCCCATATCGGCTCGCTCATCGATATCGGCGTCGATTGCGGCGTCATCGATAAAAAGGGGACGTGGTTCAGCTATCAGACCCATCGCCTTGGACAAGGCCGGGAAGCCGTTCGCGAAGAGCTGAAGAACAACTTGAAGCTAGCGGAAGAAATCGAAAAAAAACGTCTACGCCAAGATCGCATCGGGCGTTCCGTTGCCCAAGAAGCCTGCCGGCGAGGCTTTAGCTCCCACCTGATGGAGCGCGGTAAAAAGTTCTTGAAAAGGAGATGTCCACAGGCCAAGCCCTTCCAAACAACTTCTGAACAAGGCGATTTCTCTTTCGAAAAGGGCGATCGCCTTTTCTTTTCCCAAAAGAGTCGCAATATTCACTCCGGTTTCCCCGTCTTGGCGATCGTCGTCAAGATCGTCAGCGATTTGGAACGCCATGCCGAAATGAAACGCGCATAGGCGGAGATCTTCGAGAAGCAAAGGATTCCCGCCGCCGAACAGCCAGCCGAAATAAAAAGAAATTTCAAATAAAGTGACTGTCTTTTGAATGATCACCTTCTGGATCGTCTCCCAAGTCAAGTCTGGAGGAAAGAGATCGAGGAACTGTCCGTTTGTCGCTCCCTGGATTCCCGCGCACCGGGTCGCCGCCTCCAAGCAGAGCAGGGAAACTTCGCTTGCCTGACTTGCGAAGCGGGCATCTTCCTTCATCCGTTCTCCGTTGAAGCGGATCCCTCCATATCCTTCTGCGATCAACGTGTAGCTCGCTAAAATCGCGGTCGCTTCTCCGAAAGCCGTATGCAAAGAAGGGCGGTTTCTCCGGATATCGTCGTTATCCATGCAAGGAAGATCGTCTGCAATCAAAGATGCCGTGTGAAAGAATTCTACGCTCAAAGCAGCGGGAAGGACGTCTAAGCCGTTGCCGAGAGCATCTGCCGCCATCATGACGATCAAAGGCCTCAGCCTCTTTCCCCCGCAAACGAGCGCATATTCGCAGGCATCGCGCAAACGGTTTTTTTCTCCGAACCGAAGAACAGCGCCGGAAAGTTCCTGTTCAAATTTTCGACGATATTCTTCAAGGTACACGAGCTTTCTCCATCAGTTCAAGGAGCGGCGCGACGATCGGTTCGATTTTCATTTTCTTTTCGTCTGAAATTCTGCTCCGTGGAAGAATCGTCCCTCCGAAATTCAGAAGGGGATGGGAAATGCTCTCCCTGCCGACGAGCGTCCCCGGATTCAGGACGCAGTTGCAGCCGATCTGAACCCGGTCGCCAACCATCGCTCCGAATTTTTTCAACCCCGTCCTCATCGGTTTCCCTTCGAGAAAAACGGACACCTCGGCCCGGTCAAGCCGCAAATTCGCGCACTTGACTCCCGCGCCTAAATTCGCACCATTTCCCAAAATCGAATCTCCAACATAAGTGAAATGGGTAGCCGCCGCATCGTCGAGAAGGATCGAATGCTTGATCTCGGCGCTGTGTCCGATCGCGCAGCGGTCTCCGCAGACAACGCCGTCGCGCAAATAGGCTCCATGCCGCAGGACACATCCTTTGCCGATAATGCAAGGCCCTTGGATGTAAACCCCGGGTTCGATCACAGTCCCTGGCCCGATAGCAATCTGTTCAGGCCGGTCCAAAACCACCCCTGGCAGGACCTTGATTTCGATTTGGAACGCCTGAGCTGACAAGTAATCGTCCAACCAACGAAGCGGATCCCATAGCGGCGCTCCTTCCTTCCAAAGGCTGCGGTGCCTGAACCGCCCCAATGAAAAATATGCTTCGATTTCCAACATAGAAGACATTATACTCAGAATTCCTCTTCTTATGTTCTTAAAAAAAGCGATCCTTATTCTTTTTTTCATTCTCGGAGCTCTTTTTCTCCGCCGGGAGGTTCAAGTGCGCTATTTCGATCCTTCTCAAATCGCGCAGGAGAAAAAGGAGTTCCGAATTCTCCTTTTGCACAGAAACGGCATCGGGGAACAAGAGTCCTCCTCCCGGATCAAAACGGCCTGCGAAAACCTTGGATGGGAATGTTATATCTGCTCTTCGCGCCCCTCGCTATGGGAAAGAGCGCT
>JABDHH010000034.1 GCA_013285585.1 Chlamydiota bacterium | reverse complement strand
TCAATAAAGCAATGGAGGTGATTTTTTCAGAGAGCCATTCCCTAGCGCAGATAGCCGCACCCGCAAATATTGAAGCGGTCATTGTGGCATAACTAGAAAAAGGACTGTTTGTTAAAACTCTTTTTAATCCATTTGTTGCATAAATCATAATAACTCACGTTGATTTTAGTTGTTAATGTTACTAATTATTTGCATAAAAGTCAAGCGTGGGTAAGTTTGGTAAGGAACTATAATGGCAAAAGAGATGAGAGACCATCTCTGAATTTTTAATTTGCGGAACATCTCTTACAATGTCTTGAACAGAAGTAGGTTCCAAAAGGCTGTTAAATTTTTTGTTTACAAAATAAGGCATAACTTCTAGTAGTTAGGTAAAAGCTCTCAAAGGAAGGAGTTGCTTATCTATGAAAAACGCTCAGGTCCTTCAAACAATTGCAATGATCCTACTTCTGATCGGCGGCCTCAATTGGGGTTTGATCGGTCTTTGTGAATGGAATTTCATTGGATCCGTTTTCGGATATACCTCTGTTTTGACAAGAACGATCTATATTTTGGCCGGCCTCGCAGCCATCTATCGCATCGTTGTCTGGGCAAAAACGGAAAAGTAAACGGGTATCTTGATCATGAATCGAGAGGGGAAATCTTTCGCCTCTCTATTCTGTCGAGATAGGCGTTTCGGTGCGGACTGAATGGGGTTCGGATCGTATCCGAAGCACCATTCAGAAATTTTTTTCTCTTAATGTGCGAATCGGCTTTCTGTCGAAGGCATTCGCGTCTAGTCGAGCTTTCACGCTCGAAATTACTCCAAGAATTTTTGTTAAGGACCACTAGAAGTGGCGGTTTCTGTCTCTTTCCGGATATAGCCTTGGCGCAATTCTGCGCTGTAGAACAACCAAAGGCCGATTGAAACGATCCCGGTGGAAAAAAGGATGGTCGGAGAAAATGGCTCCCCGAGGAAGAGCCAGCTATTGAATGACGCGAAAATAGGGAAAAGCAGGCCCATGAAAGAGAGGAATGTAGCAGTGAACCGCTTCAATAGAAGGCCATAGAGGTTATAGCAGAGGATGTTCGAAATAAAAATCATGATCAGAAGGCCTTGAGCAAACGCGCCTAGGTTTCCAGATGCGATGGGGATAGGGGTCCATGTGTCCACAAGAAGAGAATGGGCGAGGGCCAAAAGGCCTCCGATCAGCATGCTCGATCCATTGACCATCAAAATAGGAATCGATTGGTTTTTGACCAGAAGGCGAAGCAAGATCCAGCCATAGCCTGAACAGATCGAAGCTCCGATGACGGCCAGCTCAGGCCAGGAAACGAAAGCTAAGCTGGATAGGAGTTCCTCAGATCCTTTCTGAGCAGCCAAGACGGGGATGAAGCCGGCAAAGCCTATGGCCATCCCCAGCCATTTTTTCCCGTTCATTTTTTCGCCGAAGTGGAGATACGAAAGAAGGGCTGAAAAAAACGGGGTGAAACTATAGAAAAAACAGGTCTTGGCCGCTGTCATGTGCTTGAGGCCCCAGAATTCAAAGGCATTCGTCAAATATATACTGAAGATGGCAAGGACGCCGAGAGACAGGAGCTGTTTGCCTGTGATTTTGAAGGCCGATCGTTTGCGCCAAGCGAGAAATCCGAGGATCAAGCTCCCTGCAACGAGCATCCGTACCGCGGTCAAGAAAAGAGGCGGAGAGACCTCGAGAGCCATTTTCCCAAGAGAAAAAACGCTGGACCAAATGGCAAAAGTTGAGATGAGGATCAGTACTGACATGGCCCTTGCCAAGATAGCAAGCAGGGGAGATTTGGTCAAGAAAGAGCTGTTTATATACAATGGTCGCGGCTATGGCTAACGAAATAATTTTCTTGATGCAGATTCTCCTTGTCATCGGGTTTACGGTCGGCGCTGCACGGATCGGACAGAACGCCTTGGCCGCTCTTGTCGCTTTGCAAGGAGTTTTGGCCAATCTCTTCGTCGTCAAGCAGATGGAACTCTTTGGCCTGACCGTCACTTGCAGCGACGTCTTTGCTGTCGGCTGCATCGTGGGGCTAAACCTGATGCAGGAGTATTTCGGCAAGGAGGCCGCTAAAAAAACCATCTTGATCTCTTTCTTCGCTATGGTCTTTTTCGCCTTGGTCTCTCAAATCCATCTTTGGTATGCGCCCTCTCCTCAAGACCAGGCGCACCCTGCATTTGCAGAAATCCTTGCGTCGGCTCCCCGGATCGTTCTCGCGTCGATCTTCGTCTTTTTCCTCGTGCAGAAATTCGACGCTATGTTTTTCGGCTGGCTCAAAAACGTAACGAACGGCCGCTATCTCGCCCTCCGGATGGGGATCTCCCTTCTCCTTTCCCAATTTATCGATACCTTCCTCTTCAGTTTTGCTGGACTTTACGGGATTGTCGCTTCTCTCTTTGACGTCATCGTCGTAAGCTTCGCGGTTAAATGCATCGTGATCGGATGCAGCGCCCCTCTCGCCGCTCTATCGAGGCGGTTTGTAGTGATGAAACAGGACGCTGCATGAGTTTTCATTTCGAGATCCTCCATCGCTCTTCCAAATCGCGCGCCCGCCTCGGACGGATCCACACTCCGCATGGCGTCATCGACACCCCCAATTTCGTAGCGGTCGGAACGAATGGAACTCTCAAGGCGCTAGACAACCGGATGGTGGATTCGATCGGCCTGCAGCTCATGTTCTGCAACACTTACCATCTCCTGCTCCAGCCTGGCCCTGAAATCGTGCGGCGCGCCGGAGGCCTGCATCGATTCATCAATAGGACCATGCCGATCATCACCGATTCTGGAGGTTTTCAAGTTTTTTCTCTCGCTTACGGCTCTGTGGCCGACGAATTGAAGAGCCAAGGGAAACGGAAGCGGGACGGCCATGTGATGAAGATTGACGAAGAAGGCGTCCTCTTTCGCTCCTATCGAGACGGCGCTCCGGTTCTACTGACTCCCGAAAGTTCGATTCGAGCGCAAAAGGCATTCGGCGCCGACATCATCATTCCCCTTGACGAACACCCCCCTTATCACATTGGGCTTGAAAAACTGAAGCGCTCTCTCGATCGGACACATCGATGGGAACAGCGGTCGCTCGAAGAGCATCTGAAAAATCCACAGGGGCAGGCCATTTATGCGGTGATCCATGGGGGAGTCGACCCGGATTTGCGAAAAGAGAGCTGCGATGTTTTAAGCCGGTTGCCCTTCGATGGGTATGCAATCGGAGGTTCTCTTGGAAAGACCAAATCCGAGATGTACGAGATGCTTCCCTCAGTCCTGCCGCGCCTCCCCGATGAAAAACCGAACCACCTTCTCGGCATCGGAGATCTCGAGTCGCTCGAAATGTGCGTCCCCTTTGGAATCGATACTTTCGACAGTTCCTACCCGACCCGCGCAGCGCGTCACGGCTTTCTGCTCACTCAGGAAGGGGGAGTGAAAGCCGAGCAAGCGGGCAACGCCAACTGCTTTGGCCCGATCGAACACGGCTGCACCTGCTGGACTTGCACCCATTTTTCCATTGCATATCTCCACCATTTATTCAAAGCCAAAGAAGCGACCGCGCACATCTTGGCGACTGTCCACAACCTCCATTTCATGGTAGAAAGGATGAAACGGTTCCGCGATGACATCGCTTGCAGTCGAATCTAAAAATCATTATAGTGCCAAAGGCGCTCGACTATGTACGAAGTCAAGTTGGAGTATCTTATGTCTACATTCCGTTCAGAAAAGCAAAAGAGACAAATCCCTATATTACTCTATCCTCCCTTGATCGAGGCGATTTTCGAATTGCATTGGGAACTGCAGGGAGATAAACAAACAGGGCGGCTGCGCGACCCTTCCTATCCTATGATGTACGGCCGCATCTATGAAAGGCTGAAAAAAGATTTTCCCCACATCGAGGACTTGCCGTCTATTCAAGTCCATCCGGAAGCCAGCCCTTATGTAGTTCGCCATCGGATCCGAAAAGAAAAAATGGGGTATCCTCTGATACAGATCGGACCCGGCATTACAACTGTCAATTGCGCACAGGGCTATTCATGGGATTCCTTCAGAGGACATATTTTGCGCCTGGTCGAATCGATCTCCGATCTTTTCCCGACGACGGTTGCGCCCCTCAATTTTACAAAATGTGAAATTCGCTTCCTCAACGGGATTCGTTTAGGCACGCAAGGTGAGAACCCTCTTGATTTTCTTGCTGATAAACTGCACATAAAGATGGATGTGGATGCCGATTTGTTCCTCATGAATCAGATGTCCGATCAGCCGAATGCCGTGAACTTTATGATTGGCTATCCGCTTCGCAAACCGAATGGAAATCTCGGCTTGAGCGCTCAGTTAGGGCAAATGGACGGAAAACCGGCTTATCTCTTTCAGACGCAAGTGATTTCGATAGGAGAATGGGTTCCTTCGGATCCGCGTGAATTTGAAACTTGGGTGGCCGAAGCGCACAGCGCTTCTGTCGGTTGTTTCCTTTCACTTTGCAAGGGAGCGTTGATGGACAAATTTTGTGGAGGATAGATGACGTCGCTTAAAAGAGTTGCCGTGACAGGCGCCGCCGGACAGATCGCTTACAGCTTGATTTTCCGGATTGCCGCGGGAGATCTCTTGGGACCCGATGTGCCCATCGCACTTCATCTTTTGGATCTGCCTGAGGCCGAAGGGACTTTGAAAGGCATCGAGATGGAATTGAACGATTGTGTTTTTCCTCTTCTTAAAGAAATCAAGATTGGATCCAAGCTCGAAGAAATCTTCGGAGGCGTCCATTATGCCTTGCTCGTCGGCGCGAAACCGCGTGGACCGGGGATGGAGCGGAAGGATCTCTTGGCTGACAATGGGAAGATATTCGTAGGCCAGGGCAGTGCGTTGAATAAAGTCGCGTCGAGGGATGTCCGCGTATTTGTCGTCGGTAATCCCTGCAATACGAATTGCTTGATCGCCATGCACCATGCGCCCGACTTGCCGAGGAACCGCTTTTTTGGGATGACGCGGCTCGATCAAAACCGCGCTGTTTACCAATTGGCGTCGAAAGCGAACGCGGGCGTCGAAGAAGTGACTCACATGACCATCTGGGGAAACCACTCTTCCACTCAGGTGCCCGATTTCTTGAATGCGAAAATCCGCGGGCGTCCTGCCGTCGATGTCATCCATGACAGAAAGTGGCTGGAAGGGGAGTTCGTCCAGAAAATACAGAAGCGAGGTGCCGAAGTGATCGCCGCTAGAGGAAAATCTTCTGCCGCATCCGCAGCGAACGCAATCGTCGGAACTATCCGGTCCATTGTCACTCCAACGCCTCAGGGCCAATGGTTTTCGCTAGCCGTTATTTCCGAAAAAAACCCCTACGGAATCCCTGAGGATCTCGTCTTTTCATTTCCATGTAAAAGCCAGGGAAAAGGCGATTGGGCGATTGTTCCCGGCCTTGCCCTCGATCCTTTCTTGAAAGAAAAGATAAAAGTAACGCAAAAAGAACTCATGGAAGAACGAGATCTAGTGTCTCATTTATTGCAGGGATAATCATCTATGCGCGAAGGCGTCCTTTTCGAGATTACCAAGGATTCGCTCGAATCGGGATTGAGGGGAGTTCCGGCAGGATATTGCGTCACTTCGGCTGTCGATCCCATGAAGGGGCTCACCTATGTCGGACGTCCAATCGGAGAGTTGGCTTACCGCGAATCGATCGATGTGATCTATCTCCTGTATTTCGGAGAGCCAGGCAGCAAAGAACAGGTCGCGAAATTCCAGGGGGATCTCAATAAGCGGGCTGCATGCAAACCTGAAACTCTCCGCCGTATCGCATCCTTGCCTCTGGCCGGCCATCCCATGGACAATTTTGCCGCAGCGCTTCTCATTGTTGGGATGTGCGAAGGAACAGAGGATTACCGCGAAGATTGCTTGAATGTGATCGCCAAGCTGCCTCAGATCGCCGCCGCTGTTATCAATCATCGGGCCGGATGGGGTGATACGCCTGCTTCCCATCCCGCATTGGGCTACATGGAAAATTTTGTCCAGATGCTGCAAATGCCAGGAAAAAAAACGGACGATTTGATCCAGGTGATGAAACTGTTCAATGTCCTCCATTTCGATCATGACGGAGGAAATCTCTCTACGTTTGTCGGTAAAGCGGTCGCCTCGGGGTTGGAAAACATGTATGGCTCCCTTTGCGCTGCGATGACGGCCCTTGCAGGTCCGAGACACGGCCGCGCTAACCAAGACTGCCTTGAGTTCGTCGAAAAAGTCCTCCAAGAAGTGGGCGAAAAGGGCGCTGCATCGGATGTCGAGCAGCTCATCCGTAAAAAATTGGAAAGCAACGAACTTGTCTTCGGCTTTGGCCACGCGGTACTCCGCGTCGAAGATCCTCGCGCCACCGTTTGCTATCAATACTGCCAGAAGCATTTCGCCAATCACCCACTTGTAAAGACCGCCCTTCTTCTC
>JABDHH010000033.1 GCA_013285585.1 Chlamydiota bacterium | reverse complement strand
TTTCGTGGGAACCAACAAGATGCCACTCCATGCTCAGCCTGTTGGCTAGGGGATCGAAAGCCTTGGCAAATGCGGAAGTATCTAAATCTTCATGGCATTCGAAGACGCAGCGCATGAAGAATCGCCTTGTTGCGACATCGCCGAATTGCGCCTGTTCAAGGATGAATCCCTTTCTTTCAGCCAGAAATGTCGAGATTTTCGAGACCAGTCCCAACTGGTCGGGTCCGGTAAGAGTTAATATGAATTTTTGCATGAACGATTCATTTTTAGTGTGATACGATAAAGGAATTGATAATATAAATGGAAGGAGTTATGAGAAAAATACTCTATTTGGGAGTGATCGATGCATGTTTCTTTTGCTATTTTTGCCGTCTCCTTTATTGCCTTAGGAGCACTTTTTGGCATGTCGCGCCCTGCGTCGACAGAGAAACCGGCCGCAGGGACGAAAGAAGAAATTCGGATCATGCCGGTCGCTCCGGCCCTCGAGTCGAACACTGTGATATTGAAGATAGCCGTTCCAAAGGACAATGAGATCGTTTCAGGAAATCCGGTTTGGATCCAATTTCGGATCGACGGGTTCGCCCTCGGGGCTGATTCCTCTCAATTCGAGCGGGCCAACCAGGTCGCCGTTAGCGATATGGGCCAAACGGTGCATGTGGTCGTCGACGATCGACCCTATTTTGCCATCAACGAACCTGCGATCAATCCTTTCAACGAGACCGGCTATTTCTATAATCAAAGCTATAAATTCGAAATGCCGTTTTCTCTTAAGGATGGATTGCATACGATCCGCATGTTCCCCGCCCGTTCTTTCGGAGAAAGTTTAAAGGGAGACAACACGTTTGCCGTTGTCACGTTTTATATGGGGAATAGGGATTCGACGAAACAGCCCGACTTATTAAAACCTTATTTGACCTACAATGAACCAAGCGACCAAATGGATTTAAGCGAGAATCAGCCGGTCCTTCTCGATTTCCTCCTTTCAAATTGCGAACTATCGCCCGATGGGTACAACGTGCGGCTCATGATCGACGGAGCAAAACGAACTCTCACATCATGGCAGCCCTATTACATTTATGGGTTGTCTAAAGGAAAGCACAAGATCCGCCTCGAGCTCGTGAATCGAGGGGCAAAAGTCTCCGGCCCTTTCAGTGAAGCCGAAAGGACGATCGTCATTAATTAGAGAGCCAGTTGCAAAACTCCAATTCGGACCCAAACCCGCGCTTTCTTCGCCGGATTCGGATTTTTCGCAAATCGCCTATGACCAATAGGATATGTCGATTTGCGAAAAAACCGAACCGGCTTTGAAATCATCGAATTTGGGCAGCGAAGCGAGTTTTGCAACTGGCTCCCAGTTAAAAGCCGAAACCGAAAGCTAGCCCCGGCCACACCGTCCGCTTACCCCGAATGACATCGCCATCGCCTTTGCGCACCCGGCGGAATGATTTGTTGAAAGGCCCGATCACATCGGCTTCCAGGAAAAACACATTCCTATTCTTGCTCTGCCATTCGAAACCAAAGGCTCCTTCATACGAGCCGCTCATGCCGCGCATGGTTTGCGGTGCATTCAAAAGCCCCAATCCGGCCCCCATGTAGAGGCCTTTGCCGGCTGGATGGAAGAGATAGAGTCCTTTTAGATGGCATGCAAGATCCGAAAACCGGACAAAATAAGGGAACGCGCTTCCATTGATGTCGAATCCATTGATCCCTTTCCGGGTGCGGAGGCCAATGCCAACCATCGGATAACCGGCCATCATGTTCACGCTTCCATAACCATAATAGCGCGGCGGCTGTGCATTGCAAAGAGCTGCGAACAGGATGAACGCGATGATTTTTTTCATAGTACCCCGAAGCTTTTGGTATGCTTAAAATCCGAAGCTCAAGTTAGTATGTCGCTTGTGGAATATTCGGTCAAAGAGCAAAAGTATTGCGCATGCGTCCGTTTTTCTTTCTTTTCATTTTCACACTTTTTGCCGAGGCAGCCCCGATGAAAACGGCCCCGTGCGGATCCTGGACATCTCCAATTACAGCTGAATCGATCGCTTCGGGCGCGATCCAGTTTTCTGAAATCCATCTTTCCAATGGGACTGTTTACTGGCTCGAAAGGCGGCCGGCGGAAAAAGGGCGCACCGCTCTAATGGCCTGGAGCGAAGCAGAAGGTGAAAAAGAACTTCTTCCGAAAGAATACAACCTCCGTTCTCGAGTCCACGAATATGGAGGCGGAGCGCTTCTCGTGGATGGCCGCCGGATCTTTTTCGTAAACGATTCCGACCAGCAGGTATACCGATTGGAAAAACATAAAATCGATCGGATTACCGCGCGCTCCGACTCCCGCTTTGCCGACGGCACAGCAAGCGGATCGTCTCTCTTTTATGTAATGGAAGAGCACGAAAGTCAAACGATCAATTCGATTGTGAAGATCGATCTAACCGATCATACGATCGTTAAAATCGCTTCCGGCCGAGATTTCTATTCGAGCCCGCGAGTCAGCCACGATGGACGGCTGCTTACTTATATTTGCTGGGACCATCCCAATATGCCTTGGGATGGGACCGAGTTATGGACGCTCGATTTGAAAACGGGCGAGAAAAAACTCATCGCCGGCGGCCCCACCGAGTCGATCGCCGACCCCTCCTGGTCCCCTTCAGGCAGGCTCCATTATATTTCTGACCGGACCGGCTGGTGGAATTTGTATGCGCAAGGCGACAGCGCATCGCTTTATCCCATGGAGGCCGAATTTGCTCTGCCTCAGTGGGCCTTCGGCCGATCTCTCTACGGTTTCGATAAAGAAAAAATTGCCTGCAGCTTCATCGTCAATGGCTACAGTACATTTGGCGCGATCCTCTCCGATCGGACGCTCCGCTCCATCGATCTCCCTTATTCCTCCATCACCGATGTCTCTATTCAGGACGGGCGCGCGGCTCTTATCGCCAGCTCGCCTGAAGAACCCTATTCGATCCTCCTCTCTGACCTGAAAACCGGCCATGACAAGATCGTCAAGCGCTCTTCCCCCTCCTTTCCTTCCGGATTTCTCTCCAAGCCGCAATTCCTTTCGTTTCCATCCAAAAACGGACGGACAGCTTTCGCTTTCTATTATCCTCCAGCCAATCCCCATTTCCAGGCGATGAAAGGAGAAAAACCGCCGCTTCTCGTCCATTCCCATGGAGGCCCTACCGCGTACGATCCTCCCTGTTTTAGAAGCAATGCTCTCTATTGGACCTCACGAGGCTTCGCCTTTATTACGGTCAATTTTGGCGGGAGCACCGGCTATGGGCGGGCTTATCGCGATCTCTTAAAAGGACAGTGGGGCATCGTCGATATCGAAGATTGTACGGAAGCGGCCCTCTACTGCGTGAAACAAGGCCTAGCCGACCCGAAGCGATTGGGGATCGAAGGGGGCAGTTCGGGCGGTTACACCACGCTCGAAGCGCTCTCTTCCAGCAGCACGTTCCACGTCGGCGCCGATCATTTTGGGGTCAGCGATCTCGAACGCCTCGCTCTCGATACCCATAAATTCGAATCGCACTACCTCGACCAGCTCATCGGCCCGTATCCAGAGGAAAAAGCCCTCTATCATGAGCGTTCGCCTATCGATCATGCTGACCGCATTAAGAGTCCCGTCATCATCTTTCAGGGAGACGAAGACGCCATCGTCCCCCCTTCCCAATCCGAGGAGATCTACCAGAGCCTCATAGAACGGAAAATCCCGACGGCCTATCTCCTGTTTCAGGGAGAGCAGCACGGCTTCCGCAAAGCGGAGAATATCCAGAGAAGCTTAGAGGCACAGCTCTATTTCTTTTCCAAAATATTGGGATTTCCGCTGCACGAGAATATCCTCCCTGTCGAAATCAAGAACTTAAAATAATTTCCAGGTTAAAATAATTTATATAATTGCATTTTAATAAAAATTAATGTAAAATATTTGGATTATTATGACTTATAACATTTTAACGAAAATTGACAGAGAGCTGCTCCGGCTCGATCCTGAATTCGCATCGCGCAGCCAATTGAAGGATCTAGTCTGGGCCCGCTCATCCATACGCGGAGCAAGGCTCGATCTGGAACCGGAAAATCGGCGTCTCCTCATCTCATTCCTTTTGGCCTTTAAAGATCTTGCCAAAGCTCTCATTGGCATAAGAAAGCAAACTGCGCAGATCCAAACACAGAGGCCGCAACTTCCCCTTCCTTCTCCAATGAAAAGTTTGAAGGAAGGTTCCTATCAACCTCCCCGCTACTTTACAAAGGGATCTCTAGAAAAAACCAAATCAGCCCCAATCCCCTATCTGTTGATCGAGACAAATGAAATATCGCAAGCGCGCCCTGTGCCTGGCAACTCTCTCTTTCTTAGATCTCTTGCCAAGGGAAAAGGGACGCTGCAAAAAAACGACCAAGGTCTTTTCTACTTGGACATCGACAACCGTTTCATCTTGAGCCTCGTTCCTTATCTGAAAGCCTTCGGATTGGTGCGCGCTCCCTATTTCAATTTATTCCAAGCCCCCGATGGGGCCCATATTCCGGTCATCCCTCCTCGCGAAGCCGCATTCCAATACATTGACTCTCTCGATGAACTAGGCAAAGAGTACACTTTTGAAATCGAAGGCCTCTATTCGCTCGAACCTACTCTTTGGCCCGAAGTAGAGCAGGTTTGGTTCTTTAAAGTCCGCTCTCCCGAACTCGAAGCCCTCAGGCAGCGTCAGTTTCTCGTGTCGAAGCCGGGCGGCCACTCCTTTCATATCGCCATCGCCATCAAGCCCCGCCAAACCAAGATGCGGCAACCGCATCCTCTTCCAGTCATGCGGATTAACATTGCCTTTCTAGCAGCTTAGAGACTGTCCATGCGCTTCGTTTCAGTCGGGGACAGTCTCTTAAATCGTTTGTAATAAAGAGCCAGTTGCAAAACTCGCTTCGCTGCCCAAATTCGATGATTTCAAAGCCGGTTCGGTTTTTCGCAAATCGACATATCCTATTGGTCATAGGCGATTTGCGAAAAATCCGAATCCGGCGAAGAAAGCGCGGGTTTGGGCCCGAATTGGAGTTTTGCAACTGGCTCTAAAGCCTCTGTTTCCTTTAACATGGTTGGCCATGTCTGTCACCGCAATCTCGATTCAACAGAACCCGATTCAAAACCCCGCTACCTCCCCTCAAGCGGAATTGCAATCGCTTATCAAGGATGTGGCGAAAAGGTGCCTCATCGAACTTGCCGTTTCCCTCGCTATCGGAACGACCGCGGCCTTCTTTACGACGAGTTCGTTGCATCAAATGGTGATTTTCGCAGCGATCTCGGTTCAAACAGTCTCTAACGCCGCCCTCCGCCTAGCCGACGCGCTCGCTTCCAAAATGCCCGAATGCAAAGAGACCCAATGGATCCGATCGGCATCCCGTTATCTTTGCACTACGATGTTCGCCTATCTGACGGCATTCAATGCTCAGATCCTCATCCATGAGTCGGGACACGCGCTCGCCGCAACTTGGCTGTTTCAAAACGCAAATCCAGAGATCACGTTCACGCCCTACCTCGGCGGGATCACCCGATTTTCGAAAACCCATCTCTCGTCCTGGGGAGAAAAAATTGGAAAAAGCAACGCGATCTTAGTCGCCACTCTCATGGGACCTGCGTGCGCGCTCCTTGTCTCGGCGGTCGCCATCGCGGTGGGATACGCCAGTAAACGGAAATTTCCTGAACTTGGATATTATCTCATCGGAGTGGGAAACGGCGATTTTGTTGCCCATTCCGCCTATGCCATGGCCGCTCTGTCTTCCTCGCCGAGCAGTCAAGCCCACGATTACGTCCGTCTTAAGACGTTTGGGATCCATCCTATCGCGTCAACGATCGCCATCCTTGCCATTCCAATCTTGATAGACCGAGTTTTTAATGAGACAGAGCACTAGGGAGTGTACCGAACGGTACACTCCCTAGTTTTGGGTTCGTTGCCGCGTCAAGCGCGCTCTTTTCCTTTGCTGCCCATTACCGAAGCGGAGAGTTCTTCGAATGCAGCGAGGCAGGCATCTAGTCTCGGAACTGCTTCTTCCATCGTAATCCTCTTGGCTTTTTCCGATCGCATCATCGCTCGCAAAAGAGAGATCAAATTTTGGATTCCTAATTTCTTCTCAGGGGTAACGCCATATTTTGTATCTAGACGATGAAGGAGCTCGTTTAGATATGTATCGACTTGAGCGTCGATATTCTGAGATTGTTGCAGAAGAAGCGACATTCCTGAGGCGAACACATGGGGAATGGCATCGATCGCGCGGGTATCTTCTTCCGGGCAGCCTTTGCTGCAAGATAAATACCGCTCAATTCCTCGCCTGCATTTAGCTGGATTATTGTCATACAGGAGCCGCTGTGCCTTGTCAGGATCTTTTTCAGCTGGTGCAATCAACATTTGTGTCGGCGAAATTGTCAAAAATTCTTCTTCCAATATTCGCAAGGCCATCATAGCCACTCCGAATACTTCCCCCTTTTGACTCGATAACCTTTCAGGAGCCATATGCCGGCGATTTCCTGTGTGCAATCCCACCTCGTTGCTGCCGAGTTTTTTACATTTACCCCAATCGGCGATTTTTAAAATCGGATTCCCTTCGAAGCTATAAACCAGGATATTATCAAGTTTTATATCGCCATGAACGTACCCGCTCGCATGCAATTCTCTAAATCCTTTCATGAGCTGCAAAGCGAGATGCGCACTTTTTGGAAATGGATAGCGGTTGGCCCGCACTTCATCCTCTAGGTTGTTTTGCGCTATTTTTGCTACGATCGCCGGCTTGCCATGGATCAAAATATGAGAGGCATCCGCAAGATCCACCGCAAGATGCATACAACTCTCCGCTAACCGCTGAAAGGATTTTCTGTACTGATCCGAAGAACAGGGCGCGTTATCTTCTAAAAACCAATGTAATCTTCGGTCCCTTTTTTCGAATCCTTTAATTAGATCTTCGATAGTGGGAAATTGTGAGAGCAGAATTGCAGAGGAAACTGCCGCTTTCTGTTTATTCTGTCCCAGACTTTCCATGAATATCTGAAGATTTGCAGCATAAATCTCGTGCTTAATACTTTGTCCGTCTCGAATTTCTCGATACAGTTCATTACCTGCAAAAGAATTCTTTGGAATGAAATAGGCAAGATCTTGGATCTTGGAGACTGTTAAGGGGGGCACGTGGGAAGCGTCCGCCGGCAATTGAACCTTCGTGAATCCGGCATAGACAAGTTTCACCTTCCCGCTTCCAATCAAATTCGTAAAGGTAGGTTGTGTCGGATGGGCAATATTATAATTAAAACTATTTACGCAATTTATTGTATAATCTATATTTTTCAACGAGTTTTTTTGTTCTCTAGATTTTGCTGTCCATTTTTTATATTTGTTATAGAAAGGAGCGCAGCTATAAGTAGCGGCGGCGCTGAAAAACCCCTTTAACGCTCCATAAGGATTGATTCCCAAACAACTGAAAAAGTGGTTGTTTAGCCGTTTCGGCTTTGCCGCAAGATTTTTGTCCCCACTCGCGCCTTGCCTCGAGGCAATGATCGCCCTTTCCAGACAAAAATGTTGAGGAGCCTCCTTAGCAAAGTCCCAATTTTTCAAGCTGTTTGAGTATAAAGCCCGCAATTCTATCATGTCTTCAAATCCCAATCACTTTTCAACCATTTAATATCCCACTAATTATATCACACAACAAATTAACAATAAAGAGATAAAAACAAAATAATAAATAATTTTAGATATAA
>JABDHH010000032.1 GCA_013285585.1 Chlamydiota bacterium | reverse complement strand
TTCAGCTTTTTTGGGCTGGGTCGCATAGGATATTCCAATGATAGCGGCAATGCTGAAGATGAATCCGCCAACCATGGCTCCGATACCGAGCGGTTCCTTGAAGAGAGGCCAAATCGCCGCTGTCAATCCGCCGACTAGGATTCCGGCGAAGGCTCCATAGCGATTGATCTGTTTCATGTACAAAGAGAGGAGCAAAAGAGGGCCGAACGAAGCGCCTAGCCCCGACCAAGCGAAGAGGACGAGCTGAAAAATGGTCGTAATCTTGAAGTAAGCGATGATATATCCGACGACCGCGATGATGACCACGCTTGCTCGCGTTACCCAGAGAAGCTCGTAAGGAGAAGCCGCTTTGCGGAACAGTCGTTTATAGAGGTCTTCAGCCAAACTGGAAGCGACGACCAGGATTTGAGCCGCCATGACATTGGTGGTCGCCGCTAGGATTGCGCAGAGCACCAGCCCGGCGAAGAATGGAGCAAAGGTCGTTTTCACTATATCGAGAATGACTTCTTGCGACTCCTTCAATCCGTTGGGGAACATGTAGATGCCGATAAGGCCGATCCAAGTTGCAGAGAGGAGCGCGATCGATTGCCAAGAGATGCCGAGCCATTTCGCTTTGCTCATGTCGCTGACGCGGCTGATTCCCATGAATTTGGTGATGATATGAGGCTGACCGAAATATCCGAGTCCCCATACAGTCATGATCATTAAGATCTCCCAGATTGTTTTGGGTCCGAAATCGGGGAATAAACTGCTCGAAACTCCTTTTAAGGAAACAGCCTGCAGAATCGGTCCGGTCCCGCCGAATTTGAAGAGCAGATAGGCAGGGATGAAGACGATGACGGCCAAGAGGAAAAAACCTTGGAATAAATCGATCCAAGCAACCGTTTTATATCCTCCCATAAACACGTAGATCACGACGATGAGAAGCCCGCAGGAAATTCCGACGAAATAGCTGAGGCCGAATAGCGATTCAACTAGGATTCCTAGAGCGTACAAGCCCGAGGTGATATAGAACGTGTAGAACAACACAGCCATAAGAGCGGAAACGACCCGTATCGCTCCGCTTTTGTCTCCGAAGCGGGTTTCGAAGTAGGAATTGAGCGTCAAGCTGCCTAGTTGTTCGGTGATCGTTCGGATTCGAGGCGCGATGAACTGCCAATTCAAGAACATGAATCCGACTAAACCGAATGCAGCCCAGGCATAAAAAACACCTTGGGTAAAGATTTCGGCGGGATAAGCTAAAAAGAGCCAACTGCTCATATCGCTTGCGTGTGCCGAAAGGGCGGTTAGCCAAAAATTCAGCGAGCGGTTTCCTATGATAAAATCGGAATCGGATTGTTGTTTCCGATAGGAAACGAAAGCGATGAGAAGGATGATGGCGAAATAACCGAAGAAGGTTACGAGTTCTATAAACGCATAAGATTTTGCAACGGGAAAATCATCCATATAGGATCAAAATTATCGCAACGGATGAATGATTTCAAGCTTCTCAAGGAGTCGCCGCTTTATCGGACCCATATAAAAGACCGGCGCGCGCCAAGTTGCTCCTTACATGGGGAAAATGCTCTTCGATCTGACGGAGCAGAAGATCGACCGTTTTCCGCTTTGAATTTTGACCCACGGGACATTGGCATGTGATTCTGGCGAAGCCATATTCTTTTGCAAACTTACGGATTGATTCCTCTGAGATATAGATCAGAGGCCTGATGATTGTCACCCCATAGTCGCGCATGAATACTTTGGGAAGGTTCGCGGCGAATTCCGCTTTATGGAACAAGTTGAGAAGCAATGTTTGGGCGCTATCGTCGCGATGGTGGCCGAAAGCGATGACTCGAGCGCCTGCTTCCTTGGCGGCATCAAAAATCAGCCGCCGTCTCTCTCTTGAACATCTATAGCACTCCAAAGTTTCTAACTTTTGCGTCGATTCCCGACGGATGAGCGGAACCCCCAATTCAGAACAGATCGCCCCCAAGTAGTCTGCGCCGATCCCTGCCCCGCAGGTGAATTCTCCATCGACATGGATGGCATAAAGGTCGAAAAGGGGGAATCCCCGCCCTCGGATCCCATGCAGCAGATAGAGCAAGCTCAAGCTGTCTTTGCCTCCGCTCAGGGCTACCGCGATCTTTTCTACATTTTTTTCCAAGAGGGAAAAATCGAACAGCGCTTTTCGCATCGCGCTCTCGAGCTCCTTCCCCAGGCCGGTCCAAGGGGGGCGGGCAATGGGAGATTTGACGTCCATAGAATTCTCAAGATACATCACGCGTGGCGGCTTTAAATTTACATCGGCTTTACGCCTCAGCGCATCGCTAGGTTTCGCAAACTGCTTCGACTTTCCGTTAGCCATGCTGGAACGCAACATCTGGCCGCTAATATTTAAGCGCCTGGCCGCGCGAAGTATAGCCATTCTATCCCAAACAGCCCTTTCTCTCTAAAGTTTTCAGATATGCTAGCATGGGTTTCGCAATCCTTTCATCCCGAGGCGGGAAACCCGGCCCTTAAGGGCCGGGTATTTTCAAAACCGAATGTTGGGCCGAGTACGAAGCTCGGCCCAACTTGTAATCCCAGGCCCTAAGGCCTGGGTGTTCACTTTTAGAAATGTAAAGTTTATAATTAAGCTATAGACTTCAGTGCGCATCTATGTTAAAATAGGATCTTAAATTTGAGATTTGTATGAAAAAGTTAGGCCGAAACGATCCTTGTTCATGCGGATCCGGCAAGAAATTCAAAAAATGTTGTGAAAGCCTGATGCTCGGCGGACGTTTCAAGGCCGAGAGGGTAGATGTTCAGAGCGCCCCTCCCCAGATCCAAAAAACTATAGGTTTGACCTCTCTTTTCCAGTCCCATCTTGCAGCCACTCCGAAGAAGCCCTTGCCTCCCGAGCCGCCAGGTTTCTCCGAACCAGCTCCGATTGTTGATCTTGAGAAGAAAGCGGAAAATTTGATAGGCTGTTAACCCGGCATGCAAATAGGTGTAAGCAGATGTTGGCAAGGCCAGATGAAAGCGAGTGATCCGCTCGAGTCCTGATGCGAAGAGCAATAGCCGAGAAGTGATTCATCTGGTAAAGCACAGCAAGATTTTGCCTCCAATTTGGGTGACGGGTTAACAGTTGTCTATTTCGCTGGTGTAGCTCAATGGTAGAGCGCCCGACTTGTAATCGGATGGTTGAGGGTTCAATTCCTTTCGCCAGCATCTTTTAAGTTCGTTGAGAGCAAAGAGTGTTTTTTGTTAAGCTCATCGCTTTTTGCCTTTACGGGGGTGTCGCATAGTGGCAATTGCAGGGGACTGTAAATCCCCCGACTTCGGTCTTCGGCGGTTCGAGTCCGCCCGCCCCCAAATCCATAGACAAAATCAATCAAAAATCAGATCGAAAAGGGTGCTGAATCGGCACCCAATTTACGCAAATTTTACGCACTAGACTGGATTAGAACAGTATAATCGTGCGCTAACCAAAGCTGTGTGCTGCTGAAAATCGCTTTCATAAATAGAGAGGTTTGTTAGAATGGCAGCCCTGAAAGTTGCGACTGAGTCGGTTAAGCGGAGGAATACGTCTTTTTGTGATATCCATAGCTGAGTTAGAAGGTCTCTCTTTAGAACGCCTTGAGGATGCGAAAGTACTTAGTGCAGCAGGTCGAAACGAGGGGGCCGTCTACATATGTGGATACGCTATAGAGTTAGCTCTAAAAAAAAGAATCTGTACTACGTTGGGTTGGACTGAGTATCCGGATGACGGAAAAGGTACCGATAAATATAAATCTTTTAAGACCCATGACCTAGAGATCCTTTTGCATCTCTCGGGGTTAGAAAGTGAGATAAAGACGAAATACTTTGCGGAGTGGTCAGCGATTGATTGGAATCCGGAGATACGGTACTCGTCCGCGAAACAAACTAGCGCAAGGGCCTGTTTGATGATACAGTCTACAGAAAAACTACTGCAAATATTATGAAAGAGATTCTAGGAAAGCTTAAATCGATTGTCGTTGATCTGGAGGGGCGTCGAGGTCCTATCTTGATTTTTGCGCTTTTTTTAAGAGAAGACCCTCTTGAGAGATGGGATGTCGTTGTGTGTGCTTCATGGCTCAACCCTGACGATATGGAAGCATATAAGATCGTCAGTGATGAATTTCAGAGGTTTTTGACACAGCCCGAATTGATGCAGTTTTCCCGTTTGGTCATTCTCGATGAAAAAGATCCTGTAGTGTCTTTTTTGCAAGACTCCTGCACTATCACAAATGGCCATATCGAAACCCTTTCAGGAGAAGTGTTTTCTGAGAGATTTAAATTTACCATCAAAAGCGCCCATGTGCTTCGATGTCAAAAAAATCAAACACTTCCAAAAAAATAGTTCTAGTAAATCTTTGCCAACATTTTTTTTGTTATGATTTTCTGCTCTGATATAGACGCATATTTTTTTGATTTGCGTATTTTTTGCGTAGATAAGCTATCTCTGCTTTCTTAAGTTGTTGATATCCTGATGCATTGATTCTGAAAGACGACGGATTTTATATCCCCAGTTGCCTTGTTTATGGCTCTGGCTTGAAATTTTCATATGGCTCTGGCTTGAAATCTCCAATAGGCTTCAGTTCCATCCATCTACAGGAAGGATTTCCCTTGTTGAGGTGTTTCAGGCACTCTGAAACGGATGCACCTCTTGCAAATACTTCCATATTCCCCCCTTTGTCAGGGTGTGAAAGGAGACCAAATTTACGCCAAAGTTCTAGAAGGATTTTTTCGGAACGAAGGTTAGGATTCCTTTCGTACAGATAGTCGATCTCTTTAGCACATAGCTTAGATCGATATTGTTCCATATCTGGCGGTAAAGAGTAGGAATTGCAGTAGTTTGGTAGATCGACAAACAACTTATTGGCAAGATTTTTCATTAAATCTCCCTTGCCAGGGTCTGTATCGTCCATTTGTGCTAGATTCCTGAGTCCGGTTTCTATCTCCTGTGTTATCGGGGAAAGTTCATTGAAATACTCCTGGATCCGATAAGAAAATGTTGCGCTAGGATTCTCGGCAAGAATCTTTTCTCTGAACTCCTGTTTTGTAGCTTGGCATTCAGCTGAAGACGCCGGATCTTCCTTAGCACAACATGTACCTCGCCCTCTGATGCCTCCCGATTCGTCATATTCCCAGTTTTCGATGCAATTGGCAGTGTTAGGATCTATGTTCTTCTGAGTAGTGTTAAGGTCTATGTTCTTCAACTTATAGAGAACAAAAACTGCACCGATTATGGCGCAGAGCCCTACTAAAACCGCTACCTTTCTTTTGGTCCAGAAAGGTTTATCTTCCTTCTTGCTATTTTTTTGGGAAGAGGGCGTTTCTTTTGCAGTAAGGGACTTGTGCCAAAGTGGATATAGAGGTAGATGATGTTTATCAGTATCATATGGACGCCGCTGTTTATAAGAAGCTTCACCAAAAGAGTAAATTTTATCTCTAATTGGGATGATATTGGTCATTTAATTTTCGCTTGTTAAGTTATGTATATATTATATCAAAATCTTCATTTTATTTCTATTTTTAATTCTTACAATCGCTCGTTTTCCGTCCCTTAAAAAGCATGTAAAAAAATATTTCAAGAAAACACCCTCTCCATGAAGTTCATAGTCAAAAAATCTGTAATTGTTCAGTGGAGTAATCAAACTGAATATCAACGACTTATGTGATTGAAGCAGCGAATTGATGACAACACTGCGGGTGATGGTAATTGAGTTATGGGACACAGGTGGGACAGCAATAGATTATTTTAGCCTAAATATTCCAGAAGATATCAACAGATAAACGACTGTAACAGGCTAATATTTAAATTGATACGCGTAAATAGCCGTTGTGTGCTGTTGGATTCCTTCCGACTGTAAATCCCCCGACTTCGGTCTTCGGTGGTTTGAGTCCACTACGGAAGCCACCTGCGTGGCTTCCGTAGTGGACTCAAATCGAAGCGCCCTGCTGGGCGCGAGATCGCCGGCCCGGCAGCAAGCGCGAAGCTGCTTGCGCGAGGGCGTCCACTCGCCCCCAAATCTGGCCCTGCTTTTGCAGGGCCTTTTTAGTTTTGAGGGCGAGCGATGCACTCAAGCGCATCGCGTGGCGGCTTGTCCATAGTTATTGCTGATCGAGAAACTGTTCGTAGGTTTCCAACTTCGATTTCAGCGCGTCCAAATTTTCATCAGATGGCTGTTTCATATAATCACGTATCGCCGCGTTCATCTTGTTCAATAGATTTTCCGCTTGCCGATGCAAGCGAATATTATTGATCGACTGGATATCAATTTCAGAGTCATGCAACGCTTGCTTGATTTGCTTGGTTCCTTCTTCAAGATTACCGTGATAGTAGAGTGAGAAACCTTCTTTCCCGATTTCCAACTGTTTTTGCAAATCTTGTAAGAGAGCGGCATCTTTAGGGGCTATAGGATCCATGGACGTCTCCGGTTCAAAACGTACACTTATCACAGAACCCTTTTTTTTATTGAGAGCCAGTTGCAAAACTCGCTTCGCTGCCCAAATTCGATGATTTCAAAGCCGGTTCGGTTTTTCGCAAATCGACATATCCTATTGGTCATAGGCGATTTGCGAAAAATCCGAATCCGGCGAAGGTAAATATTCGGTGAAACACCTTATTGAAAAATATTTGACGGATTTGCTAGGGGGGATCGGTAATTCCACACCCCTTCAACGAGGTGGGTCGTGGTGTTTTTTTAGAGAAAGCTCGGTCAGTTGCTCCGATGGCATATTCCATGGGAGCCAATGCTCAAAATTCTTGTCCCAGTTGCCACCTATAAAATCAAAAAAGCCACGGAACCATGCTTGGGGATTAACTCCCCAGATCAATAGGGTCTGAATGATTGTAAACATAATCGCAGTAAATTCAGCACTTTCGACAGAGCCTGATCCATAGTAGTTTTTTCGGCCTACGGCCCCACCTCTTAACCCTCTTTCAGCTGTGTTATTGTCCATGGGGACTGTCGCATGCTCGACAAAAGTGATGAGCCCATTCCAATGCCTGTCGAGGCTTTCAAGCACTTTCCGACAGGGCTCTGGGAGTTTTTTATTTTCGCGTTGTTTTTCTGCTTTTTGCTTAAAAGTTGTGACTGCCTTTTCCAGGTTTTTCTGGCATGACAAAAAGGCTTGAGAGCCTTTTGGCTGCGCGGTACGAAGGTCGTTCAAATGATATAAATGCCGGATTTCCTGCACCCACTCCATTCCCCACGATTCATATATGGGCCAGTCTTTGGCAATGGCTAAAAAATCCCGTCTGACGTGAACCCAGCAATATGCAATTAAAAATCTCCCATCAGACCTTGATACAAAGCAAAAATAGGCGCGATAACGATCGCAAGAAATAATGCCTTTAGATTCATCCCCAAAAAATGCCTCGACAACCTTTGCTGAACGGCTTGGGTCTAAAACAAAAACGGCAGTGGAATTGGATCTGAAAATCCACAAAAACCAACGATTATTTGCTTTCCCCTCGAGAGCTTCAAACACTTTCCAACCGGTTTCATCTGCATGCCAATGCTTATCCGATAGACTTTTCTCCACGATCATTTGATAAATAACTCTAAAAAGCCCCAATAATCGCAAAACTACTGTTCCCACAGGAACCGACACACTGTGAGATCCGAGCCCCTGAATGATGCGGTGTAGAGGTTGTCCATGCCAAAACTTCTGCATTAAAAAATGTACCCACACGGAATTCCCCAGATGAGATTTTGGGAGAACTTTTGGCGCCTGCGGCGCTGTAAGGATTACGGGTTGTGATTGACAATTACAAGTTCGCCGATATTTCTTTCGCTTAAGCCGTCGAATGTGCGCTTGGACCTCTACTTCTATAACGTCGCTATCTTCAGTAGCACCCATATCTGCATAGAGGATATTGCAACAAGGACAGGTGCGTTCATTTTCTAGGATCTCCTGGATTTCTGGTATTACTGGCAAATGTGAATAATCCCTTTTAGAGGGAGATTTCTGCCCG
>JABDHH010000031.1 GCA_013285585.1 Chlamydiota bacterium | reverse complement strand
GCTCTTGGACAAGATGAACAGTTCGTGGCGCCCTTGGTCAACCCGCCCTTGGATTCTTTTCATCGATGAAGCGGAAAGCCTCTTGCGCGACCGATCGAAAATCCCGACCGCCGAACTACTAGAGCTGCAAAACGCATTCCTCAACCGGACCGGAACTCAAAGCAAACAATTCATGATTATTTTGGCGACAAACCGGATGGAAGATCTAGACGAAGCCGTTTTATCCCGTATGGACCATAAGATCTACATCGGGCCTCCCGCAGAGACGGAACGGGTCGAAATCCTTAAGTCGTATATTCCAAAATTTTTCACTAGATCTGAACGGGACTCTTTCTTTGAAGCAAATCAAATCGGGAAAATCGCGAAGATGACGGCAGGATTGACGGGCCGCGCTCTCTTCAAGCTCCTCAATGATATCGCTAATAAAAAAGCTGCGACGCAGAATGGGAAACTGACGCAAGCGATGATCCATCTGACGATCGGAGACTTCATGCTCCAGGAACAAGAAGTGGAAAAACGACGCGCTCAAAAAGAGGCAATCCAAGCCGCCGGCAAATATCAAGCCTCATTGGTCTCCCCAGTCTGACGAGGATTCCTTCCTTAGAAAACATCTCTAATTCAGTCAAGTTTTAGATCTCGACCGATGGCAGTTTCACCTGCTTGCCTTTCCATTTTTTCAAAAACGGATGGACTTCGCTGTTCAGGAAATCTCGAACTTGCTCTGGCGCTCTGCCGATGAGAGAAGAGATGGAAAGGAGCGGTTTCACTTCTTTCCGGTCTAGATGAAATTCGGGATCGTTTGTAATTTCTTGTATGAGGGCGTCGAGAGTTTTTTTTGAAAATCGGCGGAGCTTTTCATGGAGATCTTGCCGGTTTCCTCCCTTTTTCACCGCTTTCATCAAGATGTTTTCCATGGCGAGATGAGGGAGTTCTTGATTTAACCGCTCAAGAGCGACTTTAGGGTTCGCTTGCAGATTTTCAAGGAGATGCGCAAGAAGATTCAAAAGGGCGTCCATTCCTAAGAAAGCCTCCGGAATGGAAAGCCGGCGATTGGAAGAGTCGTCCAAAGAGCGCTCGAGCCATTGGACGGCTGCAGTATAGGCCGGGTTTTGCGCGAGGGAGATGACGAAACGGGCTAGCCCGCAGATCCGTTCCGAGTAGATGGGGTTGCGCTTATAAGGCATTGCGGAAGAACCGACTTGGGATTTGCCAAAAGATTCAGATAGCTCTCCATCGTGGGCAAGAAGACGAATATCGGTACCCATTTTATGGGCGCTTGCGGCGAACGATTCGAAAGCGTTTAGGAGGGTCAAATCGATTTTGCGGCTATATGTCTGACCGGAAATCCGCAAGATTTTTGAAAAGCCGAATTCCTCGGCGATCCACTTCTCCAATTTGATGACTTTTGCCGAGCTTCCCTCAAAAAGGGCAAGAAAGGAGCTTTGCGTACCGGTGGCTCCTTTCGCTCCCAAGAAGGGAAGCTCTCCATGGATCCGCTTCCAATCTTGTGCATCGAAAAGAAAATCTTGAAGCCAAAGGCAAGCCCTTTTTCCCACGGTGGTAGGCTGCGCGCTTTGAAAATGGGTATAGCTCAAGCAAGGGGTTTTTGCTTCCTTAGCGGCAAAACGGGCCATAAGCCGCAGGACATGGTGGAGTTTTCCAGAAAGCAAGTGCAAAGCCTCCTTGAATTGGATCAAATCGGCGTTGTCTGTAACGTAACAGGAGGTTGCTCCTAAATGGATGATGGGCTTTGCTTCGGGACACTGATCGCCGAATGCGTGGATGTGGGCCATCACATCATGGCGGAACCGCTTTTCATAAGCTTCCGCAGAGGCGAAATCGATGGTTTCCAGATGTTTTTCCATTTGAGAGATTTGTTCTTTGGAAATAGGAAGGCCAAGCTGTCTTTGCCCTTTGGCCAAGGCAATCCACAGGCGCCTGAAAGTTACGATCTTGTATTTGGCTGAAAAGAGATAGGACATCTCTTTGCTTGCATATCGGCTCGAAAGCGGGCTTTCATATTCGCTTGGATCGTGCAAACACCCTCTCAGAGTTCATTTATCGATTAATTGCTGGAGCTGCATCAGGAGATTGCGGATTTTCTGTTTCTCTTCACCCTGCATCTTACAAAGAGGGTTCTTGAGCGTTTCTCGGGCCCGTTTTAAAAAATTGATCGCGTGATTCGGAAGAGAGGGCAGACGCTTATCATCTTCCGCCAAAGGAAATTCAATCCGGATGAGTTTCAACAGTTCTTGTTTTGCCTGTCCGCAATAGCTTTTAACGATCGCTTCTTTCCGCTCGATCGGACCGCTTCGGCTGGCAAGGCTGTAGACCGCTTGACGAGGCATTTGGTCGATGAGAGGGTGCATCGTAGGCGGCATCATTGTGTAGAATTCGTAATACTGAAGAAAATTATAGGGAGTCTGGCGATTGCCGTATGTCGCGTAAAGCCATGCGGTGAACGCTCCGTCACGGTATTTTTTCAAGAGCTCTTGCGCTCGTTTGATTCGCTCTCCATGGAGAATGATCGCTTGATTGGCGATCGCCTTGACTTCAGATGTGATGGCTGAAAGCGCCGCGAAATCGATCTCTATATTATGAGAATCATCGGGACGGTGATTTTTGAGGATGGCCTCGATCGCGCTTTTTTCTTTTTCATTCAACGCAGCGATTCGGAACACACCGGAAAAACTGGACAAGTCCCCGTTATTCGATCTTTCGACAAGGGCTGTCACTTTATTGGAAGTCTGCTCGTTTCTTTGCTTGAAGCGCAAATGAAGGAGATCGTTGAATTTCGACATCATCAGGTCCTCGTAAGTATTTCCGATGTGAGAGCCATATAGTCGCTCGAGGCTCTTGCGTTAGGCGACGTCTCGAATATCGGTTTGCCGTAAATGGTTGCCTCAGATACTGCGATATCGCGTCTGATTTTTGCTTGCAAGAGTTTTCCGGGAAATGTCTGTTCGATGACTTTCAAAAAGGCATCGTTGCTCTTGCCGCGCGGATTCCAAAATGACAAAGCGACGCCGAGCACTTTTGTGCCGTGCCGTTCAGAAATATTGTTGATGAAAAGAGAGAGGCGCTGGAGTCCTTTTACGCTGTAGAATTCAGGAGTTGCGCAAACCAGGGAATGGTGGGAAGCGATGAGAGACGATTCAGTCAGCCAGCAAAGGGAGGGCGGCGTGTCGATCAAAATAAAATCGTAAGGCAGGTCGCGGAGAATTTCTTTGAGCCGCTCGTGCGAATAGCGATCCGCCGCAAGCGCTCCCGACACTTCGACCCGTTCGAGCCAAGTATCGGCGGGAACGATGTGCATATTGGGAATGCAAGTAGTCAGAATCACTTCTTGGACGGTTTTTTCTCCCTGCAAGACGGGAGCGATGCTGTCTTGTTCGTCAGGGTCGAAACCGAGCCCGGTGGTCAGATTGTCCTGGGCATCGAAGTCGATCAAAAGAACCCGCTTTTTGTGGAACTTGCATAACGCGGCGCCAAGATGGAGCGAAGTGGACGTTTTCGCTGTTCCGCCTTTGAAGCTACTGACGGAAATGACCCTCATGAAACCTCCTTATGGGGCTATTGAATAGGGCGACATCAGCGCCCGATCGTCTCGTTCTTTTACGACTTTAGCAAGAAAATCGGAAATGTCAACTTCGCCATGCACGATGTTGTCCCGGGTTCTTAACGCAACGGTTTTGTTCTCCATTTCTTTATCTCCCACCGTGAGCATGTAGTTGACTTTGAGAAGCTGGGCATTGCGCACTTTTTTGCCCATCGATTCATTCGTATCGTCTATGTCGCAGACAATCCCGAGTTTGCGAATTCTTTGTGCGATCGCTTGAGCAAAAGGCACATGTCGGTCGGCGATGGTGAGAATTTTTACTTGATAGGGACTGAGCCAGAAGGGAAATTTCCCTGCGAAATGCTCGATCAGAATACCGAAAAGGCGCTCGAGCGATCCGAAAATGGCTCGATGCAGCATCACAGGGCGTTTATGCTGCCCGTCGCTGTCTACATACTCCAGCTCGAATTGCCGAGGCAGGGCCATGTCGAGCTGAACCGTTCCGCATTGCCAGTGTCTGCCAATGGCATCGCGGATGTGGATATCGATTTTTGGCCCATAAAAGGCGCCGTCTCCTTCATTGATCCGATAGGAATGCCCCCATTCGTCGAGAGCCCCTTTGAGACCGTTTGTCGCATTTTCCCATTCTTCGTCGGATCCGATCGTCTTCGATTTTTCAGGGCGAGTCGAGAGTTCGAGCCGATACGAAAGGCCGAACGTCATGTAAATTTTGTCGGCGAACTCCAAGATATGCTGGATTTCGCTTTGAATTTGGTCGGGGCGCATGAAGAGGTGGGCATCGTCTTGGTGAAAGCTGCGCACTCGGAACAGGCCGTTCAAAGCGCCTGAAGGCTCGAATCGGTGAACATGTCCGATTTCGGCGACGCGGAGAGGCAGTTCCCGATAGCTGTGTATCGTGGACCGATAGTAAAGCATGCAGCCCGGGCAATTCATCGGTTTGATCGCGAAATCACGGTCCTCGACGCTAGAAAGGTACATGTTTTCCCGATAGTGGTACCAATGGCCCGATCTTTCCCAAAGTTCTTTGCTCATCATCATCGGAGTCTTGATTTCGATGTAATTCGCCTCATTGAGCTCATGCCTCAAGAAATCCAAAAGGCGGTTCCAGATGATCAGGCCGCGCGGGTGGATGAACGGCATGCCGGGAGCTTCTTCTTTTAAAGAAAAAAGATCCAACGCGGTCCCGAGGAGCTTGTGATCCCTTTTTTTGGCTTCTTCCAATAATTGGAGATAGTCCTTCAGCCGTTTTTTATCGGGAAACGAGATCGCATAGATTCGAGTCAGCATCTCGCGGTTCGAATCCCCCCGCCAATAAGCGCCGGATGTTTTCAGGACTTTGAACGCTTTGATTTTGTTGATGTTCGCCATGTGGGGGCCGCGGCATAAATCGAAGAACTCGCCTTGTTTGTAGGCGGAAATAGGCTCTTCCTCAAAACTATCGATCAATTCGCATTTGAAAGGATTCTTGGAAAACGCCTCTAGAGCCTCTTGCTTATTTTTGAATTCCATTCGTTTGGTTTTGAAATTCTCGGAGAGGACGGCCGCTACTTCTTGCTCGATTTTATCGAAATCTTGATCGGAGATCGTCAGGTTTCCGAAATCGTAGTAGAATCCGTTTTCGATAGGCGGGCCGATCGTAGGTTGGGCGTTCGGCCAAAGGCGGAGGATTGCCTGGGCCAAGACGTGCGCAGAAGTGTGCCAGAAAACTTCCTTGCCTTCCGTGTCGTCGAAATTCAAAAACACGACCCCGTCTCCGTCTGTCAGCGGCGTATCGAAATCGCGCAATTTTCCGTTGATGGAGACAGCGACCGCTTGTTCTGGCGCTGTGAGGTGGAGCATTTCTGCAGCTTCTTTCGGGGTGCTCCCCTGAGGAAGTTCGACCGGTTTGCCTTTGAATTTGATTTGCATAAGAGCCCTCTTAGGAGTAGGAACCGTCCATTTTACAGGATCTCTCAAATATACCCAAACAACTTCAAAAGTTGGGTTTCGACTGCGTCGGCTTGGCCTCAAAATTATTTTCCTCACTCGTGCCTTGTAGATGTAAAACTGCTTTACATGATTTGGCTCAACTAAATATTTACTGGTACTATGGACTGGCAGAAGTACGAAACCGATTTTCTTTCTTCTTTCCGTTCCGTGCGCGAAGGATCTTTGGCCGATTGGCTCGATCTCAATTTCGAGGCCCAAATTTCCTATTATTTCGAGCTCTCCCCGATCCAAGACTCTTTCAGGTTCCGCGCCCGCCATCTGGGCCGGAGAATCGCTACTTTGCTCATCGACGAGAAGGGGGAATTGCAAAAGGAACTTCTTTCTCAGTTGGCGGGCCAACTTGAGAAGAAAATCTATCCCCTAGGACCGAAACGGGAAGGCGATCCCTTGATCTATTCCCACTTGCTCGATTGTCTGAAAGCCTTGGAGGCAGAGAAGGAAATCTGGAATTGGATCCGGAAATTCTCTCCTCCGCTCTGTCATAGAAAAGCCGAGGAGATCGTTCGGGAGACTCTCTGGCCTGAATCGATCCGGACTCTTCAAACATGCCATATCCGGCGGGCGGTTCTTGCAGCCTGGCTGACACTCTTAAGACAGACGACTGGATCTTGTTTTGCCACTGCCCCAGCTATCCTGATTCAAAAAAAACCGCTCCAGTTTTTTAAAGACCTCTATGAACTTCTCAACATCGGCCAGTTAAAACGGGTCTTCGCAGGATTCGAATTCGCCGTCCCCATGTGTCCATCTATCGGAACGGGAGAACTCGGCAGGCACGTTGTCTCCCCGGAGCAGATCTCCTTTTCTCCGGGGCTCATTGCAGGCCTATCGGCGGCTCGCTTGCTTCCTTTGGATGAGCCTCTGGTTCAAAAGGCGAAAAAGCTTCAGGAGGCTCTTCAAGAGCTCGAAGCGATCAAAACCCCCGAACAGATCCTTCGAGATTTGAGTTTGAAAGCCTCCGAAATTACCGAAGACGATATAGCGGATGAAGAATATCTGGCCCGGATCCAAATGGGTCCCATGATCGCAAGAGAAGGGGCTGTTTTTTACCAACGGCCATCTCCTAGAGCGCAAAAAGTGGCGGATTGGAAAAAAAGGTTTAAGGCCGCCCAGGTGGCGTTCCAGGCTTTGACTGAATGTGCGCTGCTGCGGGTTTGGGAGTATACCATCGCCTCCTTCTGCGATGTAAAGATCGATTTCGCGAAGTGGAATCTCTATGTCAGTTTGGGGATGAACACCGAGCAAAAAGGAGGCATCGCCGATTTCCTCTATCAGAGAATCGATCGCAAGCTAAAAGAAGCAAATGGAGAAATCGAGAGGCTGCAGCATCTGTACGAACAAGCTGTCTACTCGGTCCGCTCTCTCGAATCTCTCCTTCATAGCGCAGGCGATGCCCAGAGGTACGAATTACAGGCGCAAATGAGCCGGACCGTCCATGAAATGCAGATCGCCCTTGACGATCGGGACCGAACCGTCCGGCGGGCCAACGCGATTGCTGGATTTTTTGCGGCATTGTTGCAGCATTTTGATCGGAAACTGCAGGAATATTTTCAGGAAGTATTCGATCCTTCCGTTGCAGAAAAGGAAGAGCATATTTTCGAGGATAGCCCGGCGGGGTTCCGTCTGCTTTACAAACACGGAAGGTCGGACGCTTCGACCTGGGAATTGATTTACGATGAAAAAACCTATATCCAATCGCTCCGCTCTTTTTTTACGGCCGTGGAAGGGGAAATTGAAATTCCGCCCGGTTTAGACAAAGACTTCATTTCGGGCGTCGCTACCGAATTGATCCAATATATCCAGGGGTCCGAATTTATCGATGAAGCAAAAAAGAGAGCCCGATCGGCTGGGAGAATCACCCCCTGGAATTATGTCTCTGGCGGGACCATGCAAACCCTTCTCCAGGCGTATTACAGCCGAAGCGTTCCGTTGACCGAGACCGCCATACTGCCTCGGAGCCTCATGGATCTTCTCAGTTTTTTGAACAAAGAGAGAAAAACAGCAAATCTCCTGTTCCATTCTCCTACCCATGCCTTCGTCCTTCGTCTCGACCTATTGCCTGAAAAAGCCGAAGGCAAAGCGGAAGAAAACAGCGCCGCGGCAAAAAAGTGGAAATGCGGAGAAGAAATCCAAGAGCATATCGGCCATACGTTAAGCGAAAAACTGCACGCTTCCCAAAAGGCTCTCTTTCTTCACTTATTCCGCCAGAAACATGTGGCCCAAACACCCGCCCGATTGCGCCAGCATCTCTTGGAAGCTTTAGAAACCGTCCGCGGCAGTCCCGATACATCGGGACTCGTCGATTCCCATCTCTACGAACAAGTATTCCTGCTATCCGGAAATCAAATTCACGAGGCATTGAGCGCGATTCTAAGGCCGGTTTTGAACAAAAACATCTCGCAGGCCATTTCTCATGTAAAAAAAACATTTATGGGCGCATACGAGCTGCATCAAACGGCGAAATCGATTCTGCTGGATGCTTTGCAAACGCCCTATACTTCAGAAGACTGGGATGAAAAAATTGCCTCTCAAATCAGACGGCTGGGATTTACCTATCCCCACCTTCTTCTGTTTGCCGATACCAATTGGTCCGGCTGGTTTTTTGGTTTTG
>JABDHH010000030.1 GCA_013285585.1 Chlamydiota bacterium | reverse complement strand
GAGGAATCAGGTCGGTCAGCTTAGTTCCTTTTTTAAAACAGGCGAGCAGATCGTAGAATTGAGAAGAAATTTCTTCGTAGCAGCTTTTTTCCTGCCTGCGGTAAAGAACGAAATATTTTTTCCTGTCGCTCTTGGAAATCTGGGGAAAATCGGATGTTTCCCAATGAAGCGGAGAGTGTTCCATTAATTGGGAGCGGAAGCCGAATAGATCTCCATCGAGCGCAAAGAGGAGAATATGGGGTTGGAGAAACAGTTTTTTCTTTTCGCATTCGGTCAGAACATGAGGTTCGATCGGCAAAAGCAATTCGGTAAAGAGCAACTTTTCATAGGCTAAGTCGAGATCGGCGAGTCCCGAGACGAGCGCCTTGTCGCTATGGGAATATCTTTTTTTCAGCCACTTAGGCAGGTCCGATCCGATGTTGGAAAGGAACCAGTCATGGGGCGGGTATTGCAACAGATACGGTTTGGCGATGAGATTGTTGAAATCTTCATATCCGAAAAGGCGGACGAGAGCGGGAAAAATCTCTTGGCAGACGGTGATGAGGCGCCACCAATATTGCTGTTGATAGACCCCAAGGCGTTCTTCGCTCGTCAGCTGGGGGCCTGGAGCGATCCGTTTGCGGATTTCATCGACGAGGTCTGCGGGAAACAAAGGAATATTCGCCGCATCGCTTTTTGTGATTGGAGAAGTGATCTGTTTGGCGAACCAAGTTTGGATGTCGGACAGCGATTCGGGGATAAGATTATCTCTCTGAGTTTCAAGCATGAATCAACTGCTGTTGGTATGCTTTGGCCTTGAGCGCCTCTTTCCAAGTCTCTTCGAAAGGAATGAAGCGGTCGTCCCATTCGAGAAGAGTGGAAGCTCCTCCCTTTATCCTAGGATACACTTCACGATAAATTTCCCAGACTTCGTCGCGCACAGGATAGTCGTGGGTATCCAAGATGTAGCGTCCATAATCGCTATGGCCGGCGATGTGGATCTGGACAACGCGCTCTAAAGGGAGGTTCGAAACATAGTCTTTGGGATCAAATCCGAGATTGCGGCTCGAGACATAGATATTGTTGACGTCGAGCATCATGGAGATGTCCGCTTTTTCCACGACCTCGGCGTAGAACTCCCATTCAGGCATTTCATCGATCGTGAAGCTGGCATTGCAGGAGAGATTTTCAAGAGCGAACGGGATTTCAAGAAAATCCTGGACGATTTTTGCCCGCTCTGCGACGTAATCGACGACTTCAACCGTGCGTGGAAGAGGCAAAAGATCGTGAAAACGGGCTCCGGGCAGCCGGCCCCAGCATAAATGATCGGAGAGCCAAGGAGTTTTCGTTTTTTGCGCGAGAGATTTGAGTTTATTTAAATAATCCCAATCGAGAGGAGCCGCGCTGCCTATGGCAAGGCTTACGCCATGCATGACCACCGGATACCGCCCTAAGATCCGCTCTAAATTTCTGAGCGGCATTCCGCCACACATGAAATTCTCGCTGATGATCTCGAACCAATCGATCGAGGGCCAAGTAGCGAAAATTTCCCGAAAATGGACCGGCCTAAGGCCGATCCCGATCCCAAGATTCGGGGCTCGTACCCGTCCGCAAAAGTTTTGAGGAATTCGATCCATCAACTATTTTGATTTACTTGCGTTCAATTCCTTCGCTGCTGCTTCCCGTTTCTTTTGCATTTCCGAGGATTGGGAACTCTTGTTATTCGGCATCGATCCTCCCGTGCAATCGGCTTTTCCCGTGCATCCGTTCTTTCCTTTGCAGCCGCTGGTGCCGGTGCAATCAGCTTTTCCTGTACAACCGTTTATTCCTTTACAGGTTGTCTTGTTGGAGCAGCTAGAGTTGCTTTTTTCCGATTCTCCATTTTCTCCACTCTTGGAGGTCGCGCAAGCGCCAACAGAACTTCCCAAGGCAAGTCCCATCAATGCGATTTTGATCATATGTTTTTTCATTGGTATCCTCCTTAAAAGGTGTTTATAGGAACAATTCCAGGAAAATATAGTAGGAATATTTTGTCAATTTTTATGAACACCAAGAACCCACTAAGCGAGCATCTCGACGAGCTGGTGGTTGGGGTTCTGCTTCATGCAATATTGTTTGTCCCATACGCTCACGAATAAGGCCATGGGACGCCCTTGCCGGTCTTGAACGAGGAGGGCGCTCGTCGTGAGCTTGAAGGTTTTAATCTCGCCAATTACCCAGGAACTGCACTGGTAGGGGAGAAAAGTGAGAACCGTTTCGGTGTCATACTCGTCTTTTAATCTGTATTGCATCACTTCGAACTGCAGTTTGCCGACCGCTGCGAAAATCAGCTCGCCTTCCTGCGAATCTCTTCCTTTCAGCATCTGAATGGCCCCTTCGTCGACGAGTTGCAGAACCCCTTTGTCGAACGATTTCCTCTTGCCGACATCCTTGGGATAGATTTTTGCGAAAATTTCCGGTTCGAATTGGGGCAGAGGTTTGAAGTGGAAGCCTCCGGTGAGCGACAAGGTGTCGCCGATCGCAAATAGCGAGGGGTTGATCACGCCGATCACATCGCCTGGATAAGCCAGATCGAGAGTGACCCGCTCTCCGGCGATCAATTTCGCAGGGCGGGAAAGACGGATCTCTCTGCCGAGGCGGTGATGTTTCACGACCAGGTCTTTTTCAAAGCGGCCGGAACAGATCCGCAAGTAAGCCATGCTGTCGCGGTGGCGCCGGTCCATGTTCGCTTGCAGTTTGAAGATGTATCCGCTGAATGAATGTTGAATCGGATCGATTTCGATTTCAGTTCCGTCGGAGCGGTTGGCTAACCTGCCGTGGGGACAAGGAGCCAAGTGGATGAACGCGTCGAAAAACGGCTCCACCCCGAAATTTGTAAGGGCGGAAGCAAAAAATACAGGAGTCACCTTGCCCGCCAGGAAATCATCTCGGGAAAAAGGATTTCCCGCGATTTCGAGCAAATCCAATTCGTCGTAAAGGGCTTGCCAATTGCCGATCTTGGCTTTTGCTTCCTCGCTTTTGAGAGGAAGGCGGGTCAATGCCGCTTTTTGTGCGCCGCCGAACGATGTCTTCGTGAAAAAGATACATTCGTTGCCGATCCTATCCACAACCCCCTGGAACTCCTTGCCGGTACCGATCGGCCAATTCATCGCATAGGAGTGGATTTGCAAAACACTTTCCACTTCGTTCATCAGGTCGATCGGCTCGCGGCCTGGCATGTCCATCTTATTAATGAAGGTTAGGACGGGGATTTTCTTCAAGCGGCATACTTCGAATAGTTTCAACGTTTGCTTTTCGACGCCTTTGCCGCCGTCGATGACCATGATGGCGCAGTCGGCTGCAGTGAGCGTCCTATACGTGTCTTCGGAAAAATCTTCATGGCCTGGAGTGTCCAAGACATTGATGATCGTGTCTTTATAGGTAAATTGCATGGCCGAAGAAGTGATCGAGATCCCCCTTTCCTGTTCCATGCTCATCCAGTCGGAAGTCGCCGCCTTGCGTCCTTTGCGTCCTTTGACCATTCCCGCTGTGAGAATGGCTCCTGAATAAAGAAGAAGCTTTTCGGTTAGGGTTGTTTTTCCCGCATCAGGGTGGCTGATGATGGCAAAGGTGCGTCTTTTGGCAACGGCTTCTTGCAGATCAAAATCCAATCGAATCCTTATTGGTCCTTGCCCATTTTCACCTCACCGAGATATTTGGGCAGATCCAGTCCGGCCATCGATGCGACATCGTGGAGAGCAGGAAGCGATTTGACAAACTGGCTGATGAAATGGGAGGTGGTCGAGCCGCCGGTTTTATCGTCGCGTCCCTGTCCGCTGTCCCAGACGGTGATCTTGTCGATCTTGATGTTCTTGATCGCCTCGGTTTGGAGTTTGACGATCTCTTCTAATTTTTCGATCAGGAGCATCGTAGAGGCGCTTTTAGCGTCTTCGCCGCAGGCCGCCATGAGCTGCTTATAGCCTTTGGCTTTCGCATCGAGAAGTTTTTGGATCCCTTCGGCTTCCGCTTGCTTGACGGCGAGGATCGCTTCGGCTTCGCCTCGCGCGATCAAAATCGTTCTTTGCGCCTCTGCTTCCGCTTCGATCTGGATCTTTTTTTTCATGATCTCTTGCGGGACGATCTGTTCGGCTTCGAGAAGTTGCATTTGCGCCAGGGCGCGCGCCCGCTGGATCTCGGTTTCAGCTTGTTGTGTGGCGACTTGGGCCTGCTGCGAGGCTTCGGCCTCTTTTCGGGCTAGAACCGCGTTGGCGAGGGCGATTTGCGCTTTCGACTCGTTTTCTCCCTGTACGGCCGCGGCGTGGTAGGCGGCGACCGAAACCCTTTTGTCTTTTTGAGCGAGGGCTTGCCCGATTTCCCCTTGCTTTTCCTGTTCCGCTACATCGACCTTCGCTTGGTTCACTGCGGTGGCTGACGCTTTTTTTCCGATGCTTCCGATGTAATCCGATTCGTCGGTGATATCGGTGATATTGACGTTCAGCAGGGTCAGGCCGATTTTGTGGAGCTCTGGCTCGATATTTTTTTTGATCGATTCAAGGAACCGCTCTCTATCTTGGTTGATCTCTTCGATCCTGAGGGAGGCGACCGTCAAGCGAAGCTGGCCGATGATGATCTCGGTCGCCATCATTTCGATCTCTTTATGATCGAGATCGAGCATCCGGATGGCGGCGTTGTTCATGATTTCCGGAGTGAGGCCGACAGCGACCGTAAAAGTGCTGGGGACGTTGACTCGGATGTTCTGATGGGAGAGGGCGCCTTTCAAAGGAATGTGGATCGTTCGGGGCGTGAGGTCGAGGAAGGCATAGCCTTGGATAAGCGGCCAGACGAAGGTTCCGCCTCCATGGTAGCATTGGACGGTTTGACTGCCTCTGACGCGCCCGTAGATGACCAGGACTTTGTTCGAAGGGCATCTCCGGTAGAGTTTAGCTAGGAAGAAGAGAATGGAGAAGACGAAAAGGAGAAACCCGAGGATCGTCGTGCTGAAAAATGGCATGTTCATAGGTCGCCGCCTTTTACTTTTAAGGTTACTGCAAGAGTTTTATCGTCGATTTTTTTTGAAATGAGGACAGAGTGGAAAGAATCGATCTCTTCTCCATTCAAAGCTACGGCATCGATCTCATGGACGACCCGGTCGATGGAAACGGAGATTTTTCCGGTTCCTTGTTTGGGAATGCGCTGATAGACGATGGCCTCTTTGCCGATCGACTTTTCAAGGTCGAACACGGTCCCTGTGCTGTGGAGGCGTCTTGCGCCCTTGAAGATAAAGCCCGTGGCCGCGACGGTGGCAAGACCTGCCAGGATCGAGAGAACGATCGTCAACGGCAAGGGAAGCTCAAATTCTCTCTTACAGGCAAGACCAGTTAAGCCGAACATCATCAAAAAACCGGTAAGCGCGTGTTTCGAGAGCCAGTTGATCTTGGCGGCATCCATTGCTCCGCTTTCGCCGGCATCGTCGACTTCGCTTCCGCCGACTAAACTCAGGAGGAATTGGATCGCGAACAGCCCGGATCCGGCAATCGCGCAGAACCAAAAAAGGGCGTCTTGATCTAAAAGCTTCGTCATAGGAGAGTCCTATTTTGAACGATCCTTTCATTCTATGCTAGAGCCAATTGCAAAACTCGCGGAACCAACAAAATCGCCCTTTTAAGCCATTTTGCCGCCTTGTGGCCGAGCCCTAACTTTGCTCAAGTGTTGTGCTCGGCCACAAGGTAAATGGCCTCGGCCCTTCTCAAATCTGTATCGAAAAATACGATCGATTGATACAAAATGGAGGGATGAAGCAACTCATTGAGCAAGCGACACAGTATCTAAAAGGGAAAATTCGAAACACACCTATCGAATTATCTCCCACGCTTTCAAAACTTCTGGGCCAGCCGATCTACTTGAAACTAGAGTGCCTTCAGACCACCGGTTCCTTCAAACTCAGGGGAGCGATTTTCTATCTCTCCACCTTGAATCCGGAAGAAAAAAACCGCGGCGTCGCTGCTGTTTCCGCCGGCAACCACGGCCTCGGAATCGCCTATGCGGCCAGGAAGCAGCGCATCCCTTGCACGATTTTCGTGCCCAAGAATGTCGATCAGTCGAAGTACGATCAATTGATCGAACTCGGCGCGCATGTCCAAAAATCGGCCTTCGCAGGATACGACGACACGCTGGAATGGAGCAAAGGCGAAGCGAGGAAACTGCAAATTCCTATCATCCCTGCCTATGACGATGAGAAGATTATGGCTGCCAACGGAGGAACGATTGCGGTCGAAGTTCTAACGGAGGTCCCTGAAGCGACCCACTTCATCCTTCCCATGGGAGGAGGAGGCCTTTCCGGAGGCTTCGCCTACCATGTCAAATCCAAGAATCCCGATGCATACATGACCGTATGCCAACTCGCAGCCAGTCCCGTCTTCCAGAGTTCCTTGGAGCAGGGTAAGGCGATCACTCACATGCCCGCCGTCGACACGCTTGCCGGAGGCATCGAAGGAGGGCTCGGGGAAAAATGTTTCGAAGTGCTCAAGACTCGCGTCGACGGGATCGCGCATCTTTCGGAAGATGAGATCAAAGAGGCCCTTTGCTGGACTTTGCGGCACCATCGCTACCTGATCGAGCCATCCTCTGCCATTGCCATCGCAGCCTGTCTTTTCGGCCATGCGCACCCCAAAGGCCCCACGGTTATCGTCGTTTCCGGACGCAATGTCAGCTACTCGACCCTTCGAGATCTCATCATCCATAAATAATTTTTTACTTGTCGACTGTTTCTCTGTTCTACCTTATACCAAATATCAGAAATAACGTTGGGTTTGGTTACGTCAGCTCTGCAACAAATTTTTCGTCTTCACTCGTGCCTTGCCATGCTGGCAATGGTCACTCGTTCCATACAAAAAATTTGTGCAGCTTCCTTGCCAAACTCAACGTTATTTCTGATATTTGGTATTAGCAATAAAATAAAAAATTTATGTTTATGATAAGCAGAATTTATTCTGTTTTTATTAATTTATAATTATGTTATAATATACAAAAAATACAAACGATTGTTTTTATATGTTGCAAGTAAACCATAATGTTGGTAATCCAGTTTCTATAGAAATGGGCAAGATTTCCAATGCCGTGCCCAAAGTGGAACAAGTGTCTAAAGCTGGATCGAGAAGCATTGCCGATCATGCAATGGATATTGGACAATCCCTAGGGAATTCCAGAATCTTGAGACACATCCTCTTCGCGACTGGCGTGGCTCTAGCTATTGCTTTTTTTGCGACCCCTCCAGGGTGGTGCGCTCTCGGCATCGGCGCATTTGCAACATTTGCAGGGGGTGTGACATGCGTCATGACCATGGCAGCTCACTACAAACTGGAAAAACTTGAAAAACGCAGCATGGAAAAGCTGAGTTTCGAAATCACCGCCATTCCTCGAATCTTCAAAAAGGATTTCAATCAAATCATCCCGGGCATTTATCTAGGAGCGATGCCAAGCCGTATGTCGTTTTTCAGAAGTTCGAATTGGGATACATTGCGGGAGCTGAATATCGGGGCGATTCTCTCCATCAACGATATTTGGGAAAAGAAGCCTCGCGGCCCCTCGATTCCGTATGCGGCAAGAGATTGCAAACAATATGGAATTGCCTATATGGCGATCACGAGCCCTGACCATCAGCCTCTAAACGTTTTAAAAATGGACCGGTGCGCCAATTTCATCCACGACCAAATGAACGCCGGCAAGAAAGTCTATGTCCATTGCCGCGCAGGGAGAGGGCGTTCTGCGATGGCAGTCGCCGCTTACCTTATCAAATACCGCAACTACAATGTCGAACAAGCGGAAAATCTGATCAAAGCAAGAAGGCGGAGCGCAACGATCCGGAAGAAATCGGCAGCGCTCCATAAGTATGCTGACTTTCTCCGTACTTTCTCTCAAAAAAACATATGATGCATCATTAGGCGAGCGTCCTGTTCAACTGGACTTTGTCCATTTCTCGCCACTGGGCGCCGATAAATGGACAAAGTCCAGTTCAATTGAAAAGTTTTCTTGTTTGTTTCAAGATAATTAAGAAGGCGTTTTATAGTTTCTTTGACTTTTTGTTTTTTTTGTGTTAAATTTTATCAACTTTAAAGAAGGATAAACCAAATGGAAATATTACCGTCTTCAAACCCTGTGCAATTCTATCGGTTTCTTGGCGATCAAATTCGCCGACTGCCGTTGCAAAACGCTTGCCACTCTTTAATCCATGGACTATTCGAAAATGCATCCGCTGCTTCCATACAACAGGATATTAGAGGATGTTCAAACCTGAACGGCCGGTATACGACAGCTAAGCTGACCCCTTTCCATTTCGCAGCGATCTGGGAAAATAGAAAAGCTATGAGCGTTCTAGAGAAAGCTGGAGCCGACATCGATGCGAAAGACATTCAAGGTTACACTCCTTTGCACCACATGGCTATGAAAGGAAATGTGAATGGAGTCAAGTCGCTGCTCAAATTGGGAGCGGACGAAACAGCGCGAACCAATTATGGGGCAACTTATATGGATTTCCTCCGATGGAATGAGCCGTTCAGGGAGTCCTCTTCCGCTCTGTCACTTAACCCGGCCTTATTCTCCGCTCACCAAAACGACCAGAATCGTTTCGATCCGGTGTGTCTCCCCAAGACTGCCCGGGCAGTCGATGAAATCGTCGCAACCCCTAAGGCTTTGATCAATTTATGGAAAGCGACTCGAGAGGACATAAATCAAAAGAATGCTGCTTTTCTTAGTAATTTTTGGAATGATCGGTATCAAGAATTCAAAAAAAATCCCCCGAAACTGTCCGTGGTTCCTATTTCTGCAAACGATGCAGGCGAACAGCTTCCCCTCGGCAAGGGATTTTGCAGCTTGATTGCGGATGAGCCGATCAAAAAAGGGCAAATGATCGGAGAGTATACAGGAGAAGTAATTACAGATTCTGAAAAGGACCGGCGTTCTGAGACCTATCTTTGGACCAATCCGCCTCCGATCGACGCGGACCGATTTCGCAGCCCCATAGCGATGGCAAATGACGGATTCCCGAATGCTTATGTTACTGCGCATGAGTACGACAAGCAACTGAATCCCGGGGTTGACGGTTTAGTTGCAAGAAAATTTGTCTTGGCTTTAGACGATATAGCACCAGGAGAGCAGATTACGATCGATTATGGCGCGACGTACAAGTTAAAATGGGGGACGGAACATGTTGAATTCAAACCTCAGTCTCTTCGTCGATTTTTACAACAAAACTCCTGGGAAAAAATCATTAAATCGTTTTTTTTTCCGTCTCTATCGAAACGCGCTTCGGATGAAGAGAGAGTCAATCTTATTGCGAGTAGCGTGAAGATGCAATATCTTTTTCAGACTCCTTCTTCTTTTGAATGGGCTGCAAAGAAAGGACTCGTGACTCAAAAAGATCTGAACTTGATCGAAACCACGGATAAAAAAACAAACTTTCTAGAAGAGTATCAACTCGGTCGCGAGGGCGTTCGGAGAGCAAGAAAAGTTCTTCAGCTCAAAAAATCGCCCATTGATGATCGTGGTCTCTAAGAAACGGTTTTAAATGGGGCGTCGTTTTTTTGGGATTATTTTGGCCATGTTCGACTGCAAAATTTGAGGGGCATACATACTGCGCGCGGCTAACAAGTTAAATTCTGTCAGCTAGCTCTTTATAGGAGACCAGTTGAACCTTCCTATCCGTTTTGGCACGGAAACCGCTTCAAATTGGCTCATAAATATTTGAGCCAGTTGCAAAACTCCAATTCGGACCCAAACCCGCGCTTTCTTCGCCGGATTCG
>JABDHH010000029.1 GCA_013285585.1 Chlamydiota bacterium | reverse complement strand
GATGAGATGTCGGGATCGCTCGATTTTTGCAGCTCCATCGCCTGCACGAGCCCTTGCCGCTTATAGCCGAGCATAAAAAGGGCTTTGGCGCGGTTCAATTGCGTTTGGGCATGCACCGGGTCTGATTTTAGGGCGCGGTCAAGATAATCCAGCGCCTTCAGCCCGTTTCCCATTTGGAGGTGGAGAGCGCCGAGTGTCTGGAGGTCGTAGGATGTTGGCGGGCTCAAAATAGTGAGCGCATCGAAAAAGGTGAGGGCCACATCATAGATCCCTTGTTTGATATAGGAATATGCGACAAAGCGAAGATCGTCCAATTCCTCATTTTTCCAGCCCAGCACTTCTTTCCAATCCATTTCTATCCTCGCTGGTACTGGTTGCGCCGCGAATTGATCGCAATGAGCACCTTATTGAGTTTATCGATGCAGTGAAAAAGCGCGAGAAGGGTTTTCCGTTCTTTTTCATTTTTCTCCCGATCTTGGTCGGATTGGTCTCTGCCAGATCTTTCGTATGATTTTTGGAGCACGTCTTCAAGCGTTTCGATTTTGTCCTCGTCAGATTCCAACTTCTCGTAATCGCCCAAAGAGGGGATCAACTGGTAAGAGAAAAGCCCTTTATCATAGAGGAAGAAATTCGGCGGAGGCGAAAATACCGCCCAGGACACCGTCTTGCCTAGAGAATAGATCTGGTCGAATTCGGAAAGCGCATACGGTTTTGCAACCGATATTTCCGTCTTTTGAGGGATGAGCCGCGACTCTTCGATATAGCGCGCTTCGAACAACTCCTGGTCCTTGGCATAACGGATGGAAGCATCGACTCCCAGATTGTCGATCGTGCGTGGTTTCACGGTCATGATTCTTCTCCTATTCTAAACTCATTCTAGCAGTTCGCGGATTTTAGAGAAGAATCATCACCTATACCTGTTCTACACATTCTCACTTCGCTTCGCTCGTCTTTCCACTTTTTCCCGCGCCAAGCATGCATCTTTTGTGCGCGGCCGAGTTGTAAACAGTCTGTCGACAAGCTCCTCTAGATGCTCAAGTAACTAGAAATCAAAAATATAAGGTTGTTTTTACGACACCGGATCGGGAAAGTTGTGAACAGGTTTCCCACAATTTCCCACAATCGATCGATATGTTTTTATCAGGCTGATTATTAGATGGATGCGGTGCGTTTTAGAAACTATTTTTCGGAAATGAATTGCGCGATTTTCGAGTTCGTGGCTAAGATGTGGGAGAAAGTGGAAAAGGTCATGAGCGGGTTTTTCTTCAGCGGTTCCCATGTCGTCAAGCTCGATGAGAAAGGGCGATTCGTCCTGCCTCAAGAGATGCGCTACGGGCTGGTTGAAGAAGGGAAATGTGAATTTGTCATCGGACTTGGACTTGGCGGCTGTTTGACGATCTATCGAAAAAGCCTCATCCAGAAAATCGTCGACAAGTTCAAGCAAAACCAGCATGTCGCAAAGTTCCAAAAGTTCTTCACTCTGTTCTTTTCGACCCTTCATCAAACCGAACACGACAAGATCGGCAGGGTCATGCTGCCGGCAAACTTGAAGAGCGCGGTCGGGATCGAAAAGGAGATCGTCGTCGCCGGAGTCATGGATAAGATCGAACTCTGGCCGAAAGAAGTATACGATCGGAATTTACGCGCGCTGATCGAGGGCGCATCCCCCGACATGAGCTTGGAAAGGATGACCGAAGAGGCTTTTGCCCTGCTTCATGAAAGCGAGGACGACACAGTGACCCCCGAAGAAGCCATCACCTCTGCGATGAATCCCGCTTACATTAAAGATTAAGTGTGGCGCACGTTCCTGTTTTACTGTCAGCTGTCCTAAAGACTTTCGAGGATGTGCAGCTCAAGGTCTTTTTCGAAGGAACGGTCGGAGCCGGAGGGCATGCGAAAGCAATTTTGGAAGCGCATCCGGAGATCGAACGGTATTTGGCGTGCGACCGAGATCCGGCGGCTCACGAGCTTGCGGCGGCGCATTTAGCTCCCTGGGGGAAAAAAGTGGAATGGATACGCGGACCCTATGCGGATCTTAAAGAGTACCTCGATGAGAGGAAGATCGGAAACATCGATGGATTTTTCATAGACATCGGCGTTTCTTCGATGCAGTTGGATGTGAGGCAGAGAGGATTTAGCTTTCAAGGCGATGCGCCTTTGGATATGCGGATGGATCCCGAGAGCAGTTTGACTGCTGAAACGATCGTGAACGAAATGCCGGAAAAAGAGCTGGCGCGGATTTTTTTCGAGTATGGCGAAGAGCGGCGGTCGCGCCAAGTGGCCCGGGCGATCGTAGAAGCAAGAAGAAAGCGGAGAATCAGGACGACGGCAGAGTTGGTTGCAATCGTCAAGCCTGTGACCATTTGGGGAAAGCTTCATCCGGCGACCCTGGTCTTCCAGGCGTTAAGGATCGCGGTCAACGATGAATTGGGCCAACTGAAGAGAGGCTTGGATGCGGCCATCGAACGAACCCGTGAAGGGGGGAAGATCGCGGCCATCTCTTTTCACAGCCTGGAAGACCGGATCGTGAAAAACACGTTCCGCGACGGGAAGGATCAGTTGGAGATCCTGACGAAAAAGCCGATTGGCCCAACGGAAGAAGAGTTAAAGGAAAATCCTCGGTCGCGCAGCGCCAAATTGCGGGCGGCCGAAAAAAGAAGAAAAGAGTTATGAGAAATCTCCTTTTGCGATTGGGCTTTTGCCTTGCTGTATGTGGATTTTGCCTCTATTCCTATCTCGAGATGCAGAACGACCTGACGCAGCTCAAGATCAAACTGCCTCAGGTGGATCAAGAAATCCGGTTGATCCGTGAAGAGAACCGCCGCCTTGCATATGAAATCGATCAATTTCTCAGTCCGTCTCATTTGATCGAGATGGCCCACCGGCCGGAATTCAGCCATTTGCAGCATCCTCTATTGAAAGAAATTCTGACCGTCCCCGAAGTATTCGTCGCAACCCAAGCTCCCTGAGATATGGACCATTCTCCAGTAAGACGCCTGATCGGCATAGCCGTTTTTATTTTCGTGTTGTTTTTCCTTCTGATCGCCCGTTTTTATAAGATCCAGATCATAGAAAAAGACAAATGGACCCAGGTCGCCCTTTCCCAGCATCAATATGTGGCTTCGATTCCTTTTATGCGCGGATCGTTCTACTCGAATACTTCGATCAAGAAAGGACATCCCGAAGAAGATCAGCCTTTCGTCATCGACATCCCGAAATTCCATCTTTTCATCGACCCTGATTCCATTCCTTTGCCGGTCAAGCCCAGGATGGCTCAGCAGCTCTTCGCTCATCTCGGATTCTCTCCTGAGCAAAGCCGCAAGATGCTTTTGGAATTTCATAAAAAAAGCCGCAGCCGCAAAATCGCGATGTGGCTCGACAGGGAAGCGAGAAAGAATATTGAAACTTGGTGGCGCCATTTCGCCAAAGAAGAAAAAGTCGTTTCCAATGCCCTTTTCTTCAAATCCGAATTCAAACGCTCCTATCCCTTCGGCAGCATGCTCGGCGCTATTTTGCATACGGTGCAGGAGGAAAAAGATCCTCGGACCGGGCAGAGCTTGCCCACCGGGGGAATGGAGATGGTTTTCAACTCCTATCTCATGGGAAAGCAGGGGAAAAAACTGGTCGTCCGATCCCCACGCCATCCCCTCGATACGGGAAAAATCTTGGAGCCGCCTGAAAACGGGGCCGATATCTATTTGACCGTGAACCACTATCTCCAAGCGATCATGGAAACCGAATTGAAAAAAGGCGTCGAAACTGCAAAGGGCATAAGCGGATGGGCAGTGATGATGGACCCTTTTACAGGCGAAATTTTGGCCATCGCGCAAACTCCCGCTTTCGACCCTTCGCGCTACGCCGATTATTTCAATGATCCATCGCTGCAAGAGGCCACACGTGTCAAAGCCGTTACCGATTGCTATGAGCCCGGTTCGATCTTCAAGCCAATTACAATGGCCGTCTGCCTGAAGGCGAACGAAGAATTGGAGCGGCAAGGTAAAAAGATCCTCTTTTCGCCTGATGAAAAGATCGCGACTGCGAATGGTTGGTTTCCCGGACGGACCACCCCGATCAAAGACGCCCGGGTCCACCGCTATCTCAACATGGATTTGGCGATCCAAAAATCTTCCAACGTCTACATGGGGCGATTGATCCACCGCCTCGTCGAAACGATGGGAGACGAGTGGTACCGAAAGACACTCCAGGAAGTATTTGGATTCGGCTTGAAGACGAATATCGAACTCCCGGCTGAAAGTCCTGGACTTCTGCCGACGCCAGGTAAATTGCACCCTAATGGCAAGCTCGAATGGTCTGTCCCCACACCCTATTCGCTCGCGATGGGGCACAATATCCTCATCAACGCGATCCAAATGGTGCGAGCCTATGCCGTGCTGGCAAACAGCGGGAAAACGGTCGAGCCCCATCTCGTCCGCAAGATCGTCAAGACTCAAGCCGATGGGTCAAAGGCTATCTTGGTCGACCGAACGACAGTGAAACCCGGAAAACAGATCCTCAAATCTTCCGATTGCGAGGCGATTGTCCACAGTATGAAATTCGCCACGAAAGAAGGAGGGACCTGCAAGAGAGCCGATGTGATGGGATATACGGAAGCCGGCAAATCGGGAACAGCCGAAAAGGTCCTTGATGGCTTCTATGCAAAGGATCATAATGTTTCATCGTTCCTGGGGTTTGCTCCTGCGAAAAATCCCCGTTTCGTGCTGCTCGTTTCTATCGACGATCCGGAAAAGAAATTCGTCCCGGGAGTGGGGAAACACCAGTTCGGCGGGATTTGCGCGGCGCCTGTTTTCCGGGAGATCGCCTCGCGCTCTTTGCAATATCTGGGAGTCGCTCCGGACGACCCCTATGGGTATCCGCCCGGCGACCCAAGGCGCGATCTGGCGAAAGCCGACTTTATCGATGAGGTTCGCGACCTCAAAAAACTCTATGATTGTTGGAATCAGTGAAACTCAAACAGCTTGTCCAAGGTATCCCCGATCTTAAGATCAAAGGGAGCAAGGAAATCGAAATCACAGGCTTGACCGCCGATTCGAATACGGTTGCGCCCGGCAATCTCTTCGTTGCCAAGAAAGGATGCACAAGAGACGGAGCCGAGTTCATTCCCCAGGCGGTCGCGGCGGGAGCCGTTGCCATCCTCGCCCCATTTTACGATCCCTTTTTGAAACAAACCCAGATCGTTTGCGAACAACCCGAATGTTGGGAAGCCAAGCTGGCCGCCCGTTATTATCAGAATCCGTCGAAAGAACTGTGGATCGCAGGGATTACCGGAACGAAAGGAAAAACGATGACCTCTTATCTGATCCAGCATCTTTTGGATCGTCTGGAGAAAGCCTCAGGGCTTATCGGAACTGTGGAGACGATAGTCGGGTCAAAGCGGTTTCCTTCCGCTTATACCACTCACGATGCGATCAAAAATCAAAAGCTGCTGCGGGAAATGATTTCTGCCGGTTGCAAGGGCGCAGTTCTCGAAGTCTCCTCGCACGGACTAAAGCAGGGCAGGGTCGAAGAAATCGATTTCGATCTCGGCCTATTCACCAATCTCTATCCAGATCATCTCGACTATCACAAGACGATTGAGGATTATGCTGCAGCCAAAAAACAGCTATTCGATAAGGCTAAAGGACGGATTTTCAATGCCGACAGCCCTTGGTCCGAGTATATGAGCGGTGGCGCTGGAGGGATGACCTACGGTGTCGATCGGGCAGCGGATCTTTGCGCTTCGGACATCGATCTTGGCGTACAAGGAACGGCCTTTACTGTGGAATATCGCGGGAAGAGGCAAAGAATTTCCACTTCTCTCATGGGACGCTTCAATATCTACAATCTTCTCGCAAGCCTCTCTGTCGGACTGTATCTTGGAGCCGACCTTTCGGCCCTCGCTTCTATTTTTACCTCAATCCCGTTGATTCCCGGACGGCTAGAACAGGTGGAGAGCGGTCTAGGGTTTCAGATCTTCGTCGATTTCGCCCATTCGGGAGAATCTCTCGACAATGTCCTTTCCACCCTGCGTGAAATTGCTGCTAAGAGGCTCATCGTCGTCTTTGGATGCGGCGGCGGTCGAGATCCCGCGAGGCGCACGGGGATGGCGGCCGCTGCGGAAAAATGGGCCGATCTCGCGATCGTCACATCCGACAACCCTCGCCAAGAAGATCCATTGGAAATCTGCCGACAAATCCTTTCCGGGTTTCAAAAACCCGAAAAAGCGATTTTGGAGATCGAGCGGAAAAGCGCCATCAGACTGAGCGTAGAACTCGCACGCCCTGGCGACATCGTCCTCATTGCAGGCAAAGGACATGAGCGGACACAAATTTTTGGTTCCCACACGATTCCGTTCGATGACCGCCTCATCGCAAAAGAAGCGTTGCAAAACCGGCTCCATTCTGCAATTCTTTCTTAATACCAAATAAACACGACTTTGTACAATTTTGTAGCAGCGTCTTCGAGAGAATCTCTGGCATATTTTTCTTTTCTTTGCTCATTAATAGCGCCTTCGGCTATGAATTTCGCAAAGAAATGAAAAATTTGCAGAGCGTTTCCTCTAGATCCGTTCACTAAAAATTGTAAAAGTATCGAGTTAAAAACCATGCGCCGTTTTCTCCTCTTTCTTTTTTTGCTCAGCTCTCAGGCCATTGCTGAGCACCGACCTATACCGCGCTCCGTCAGGTTGTGTGAAATGGGACTGGCTGCGACTTTGCAGAATCGTCCCTTCTCGTCTCCATTCTCCACTTGGGAAGGGCGCTCCTCCTGCAGGTCAATTCTGCTTTGTCTCGCAGAGTCCAATTTCACAAAACCATCCTGCGCGCGGTATGTCGCGAGCGCTTTGAACTCGGGTACCGGACCTACTGTTGTCATCGACGCCGGACATGGGGGCAACGACCAGGGGGCCAAGGCAAAAAATCCCTATTGTGAAGAGAAACGGATTTGTTTACAGACTGCGCGTCTTGTAAAAAAATATCTCGACCAGCTCGGATACCATGTAATCATGACCCGCAATACCGATGCATTCATCCCATTGGCACGCCGCGTCGAAATCGCCAAGCAGTGCGATGCTGAGATCTTCGTCAGCATCCATTTTAACTCTTCCCGCTTGCCGACAGCATCCGGAATCGAGATCTTCTTCTATGATTCCCAAGAAGAGAAGCGGCGCACCTTCGCATCAAAACGGCTCGCCGATTCGATCCTCACCCGGGTGCTCCGGCGAACATCGGCCCATTCCCGCGGAGTGAAAAAGGGGAACCTATATGTCACCCGGGAAACTTCCATGCCTGCCGTCCTTCTCGAAGGAGGTTTCATTTCCAATCCCGGAGAACGGGCCAATCTAAAAGCTCTCGACTACCAGGAAAAGATCGCCCGCGGCGTTGCTGACGGGGTCGACCATTACTTCAAAAAGTTGAAGAGGTGAAGTTCGTCCTCGGCCGGAGTCGAACCGGCGACCTGTCGCTTAGGAGGCGACCGCTCTATCCACTGAGCTACGAGAACATGATAGATGGGAGTTTTGGATATCCGAACTCGCCAAGTGCTGTATACCCAAACAACTTGAAAAGTTGGTTTTCGACTTCGTCGGCTTTGCCTCAAAATGATTGTCCTCGCTCGTGCCTTGCCTCTCGGCAATGGTCATTCGCTCCGGACAAAAATTTTGAGGAGCCTCCTGGTCAAATTCCCAACTTTTCAAGTTGTTTGGATATATTTTAATCGATCAGATCGCTTACTCTCAAGGGAAATGCGAGATTTTGAGGTAGGCATGCAGGCGGATATTGGACTCATTGGATTAGCTGTGATGGGACAAAACTTGGTCCTGAATATGGCAGATCACGGCTATATGGTTCAGGTGTACAACCGCACTGTTGCGAAGGTCGATGAATTTCTCAAAGGCCCAGCCAAGGGAAAAAAGATCTCCGGCTCCCATGATCTCAAAGGATTTGTTGCCGCTTTGAAGCGTCCAAGACGGGTCATGCTGATGGTCAAGGCAGGAGATCCAGTAGATGAATTCATCGACCAGCTTCTTCCCTTGCTTGAAAAGGGGGACATCATCATAGACGGCGGCAATAGCCATTTTCCCGATAGCCAACGCAGATATGAAGCGCTCAAGGCAAAGGGGATTTTGTTCATCGGAACGGGAATTTCGGGGGGAGAGGAGGGAGCCCGCCACGGACCCTCGATCATGCCCGGAGGAAATCCCGACGCGTGGCCTCATATCAAGCCTATTTTTCAGGCGATCGCCGCACGCTCCGACGACGGCGCTCCTTGCTGCGATTGGGTGGGAGTCGGGGGAGCCGGCCATTATGTAAAAATGGTCCATAATGGCATCGAATACGGAGATATGCAGTTGATCTGCGAGGCCTATGATCTTTTGAAGAAAGGAGTGCAATTTACCTATCCGGAACTCCATAAGGTCTTTGATGAGTGGAATCAAGGGGCTTTGAATAGCTATCTCATCGAGATCACGGCAGATATTTTCAGCAAACTCGATGTGGACGGCAAGCCGCTTCTTGAAAAGATCTTGGATGTCGCAGGTCAGAAAGGAACGGGGAAATGGACGGGGATCGACGCTTTGGATCGGGGACAGCCTTTGACCTTGATCGGCGAGGCGGTATTTTCGCGGTGTCTCTCGTCATTGAAAGACCAGAGGGTAGCGGCAAGCCGCCACTACAAGCCGCCCGCTCATCCGCCGATTACAGCCCGTAAAGATTTTTCCGATCAAATCTCTCAAGCTCTTTACGCGTCGAAAATCATCAGCTATGCGCAAGGATTCATGCTGATGCAAAGCGCCTCTGACGAATATAAATGGAATCTCAATCTCGGTGCGATCGCGCTGATGTGGCGCGGGGGCTGCATCATCCGAAGCCGTTTTTTGAATAAGATCAAACAGGCTTATGATCAAAATCCGAAATTGGCCAGTCTGTTGGTCGATCCATTCTTTATCGGTGAAATTTCCCATGCTGCTTCCTCATGGAGAAAAGTGGTGTCGGAAGGCGCCTTGATGGGCATTCCTTTGCCTTGCTTCAGCACAGCGCTTTCTTTCTTCGATGGATATCGGAACGCCACGCTGCCTGCAAACCTTTTACAGGCCCAGCGCGATTATTTCGGCGCCCACACTTATGAGCGGACCGACAAGCCGCGCGGCCAATTCTTCCACACGAATTGGACGGGCAAAGGCGGAGACGTCAGCTCGAGCACCTATAATGTTTAATCAACCTGTTAGTCTTCAGAGAAGGTAATACCAAAGATCAGAAATAACGTTGAGTTTGGCAAGGAAGCTGCAACAAATTTTTCGTCTTCACTCGTGCCTTGCCATGCTGGCAATGGTCACTCGTTCCAGACAAAAAATTTGTGCAGCTTCCTTGCCAAACTCAACGTTATTTCTGATCTTTGGTATAAGTGCTGTCATGCTCTGCAAGCATTTCCCGGATTCCCGTTGGAAATTTTTTTTTTGATGGAAAGAAATTTTTCAATGTGTATAACCTCCAATCCCTTTAAAAAATGAAGGAGTTCGTATAATGTTTAAATATTGTGTCTTAAGCTTGTTGATTTTTTTCGGGGCTTTAACTCATCATGTATGGGCAATGGAGGAGGCATTTATGTTTGAGGTGGAATCCCATTCGGGAGACGCAATTATTCCACATATCCCTCTATTGGAAGAATGGGTTAAGCGCGATTATATTCATTATCCCTATCTCTGGGTACCCACAACATCAGACTGCGGGTTAGATCTTTTCGTCAAGGAAGAACGTGCACTTGTAACGATTGTAAAACAGCAAGGCAAAGTTGTAGGCATCGCTGCAGGCATCTCTTTTGATTCAGCGCTATTGGAGAATTATTTCCAAGAACCTTTATCGAAGCTGGCTAAAGAGCGTGGATTTGATCCGTCTCAAATCTTATACATGTCCTTTTTTTTAACAGCGCCAGAAAGACGCAATGACCCACTTCTTGTGCAAGCAATCTATAACACCTATGTCAAATTTGCTGGCAATTTAGGAAAAACAAAAATATCCTATTGGGCAGATATGAGCAGCAATGAACATCATCCGCTGAAACCGGACAAGCTTGTGCCAGTCGAGCCATGGGGCGAGGTGATTCACGGTTTTAGGAGCATGAAGATTCAATTAAA
>JABDHH010000028.1 GCA_013285585.1 Chlamydiota bacterium | reverse complement strand
ATTATAATACTGTCATCAGAGTCGCCAAGTGTATTGCATTCACAGCCCTTGCCGTGCCGATTTTCCAACAACTTGGAAGCTTATACTTGCTACCATCGCAAATAAGGAGAAATGTTCGTTTTATTGATGTAATGGAATTGAAACAAGCAATAGGAAATTCGGATCATGTAGATGGTAAAATTGAAACTATTAAGATACCAGTTGGAACAGATCTCATGGCTGGAATTTTATTTCAACCGACTAAGCAGCAGAAAAGTAACTCCATCATCCTTCACCATAATTCTCAGTCGCTCAACGTAGGCCATTATTTCGAAAATGGGGCATTATTATCACAAACTGCTTTGGGTCGATTGGCAAATTGGTTCGATCTCCCAGTGATGTGTTATGATTATCGAGGCGCTGGACTCAATAGAAAATTTTTGAAGAACCTGCAAAATTTCGCTCTTTTTTTTGCCACTCCTGGGACTCTCATTGAAGATGGAAAAGCAGCGCTTACATATGCGTTACAAAATTACGAAAATGTTTTACTGGTTGGCAGCTCTTTAGGGGGTGTAATTGGAACGATTTCATTAAACGAATATTTAAAAGATTATCCCTCAGATGCAAGAAGAGTGCGCTTGATTAATCATAATTCGTTTACTGCCATTAGCGAAGTAGTCAAGGACAAATTCCCAAAGGGTTATTTAGCCAAGTGGAGCGGGATGGAGATCGATGTGAGAGAACCAATGCAAAACCTCCTGCGGTTACAAGTGCCCGTCTCAATCTTTTGCTGTGATCAGGATCCCGTAATTCCTCATGGAGCTAGAATGGCGAATTGGATCCAGACATTGTCCATGGCATCGAACAACCAAACGCTTTCCATATGTCGAGATACAGCGCACGCTGTCCATTTACCATTCGAAGATGCAGCTTTCCTTCAGGATTGCGCCAAAAACTCACCATGGCTTTCTACGGCTAGAAACGCATTATTGAATGGATCGGGTCTTTCAAGTGGTGAGTCGGTGCCTGCAAATGGAGGATTGGTTCCCCCTTTAAGCGGTGGGTCGGTTCCTGCAAATGGAGGATTGGTTCCCCCTTTAAGCGGTGGGTCGGTGCCTGCAAATGGAGGATCGGTTCCTCCTTCAAGCGGTGGGTCGGTTCCTTCGAGTGGAGGATCGGGTCCCACAAATGGAGGGTCTGGCTCATGGGTTAAAGGAGCTGCAAGTCTTGGTACTCTAGGTATCGCTGCTATCGTCGGTGGTGTTTGGCTCCGCCGCTCTACCAAAGCGAATCAGCCGCAGGATAAAAACAGGCCTCAGATCCAAAACCCAAACCCCACTTTTTTTGAGCCGAAGTCATATGCCTCGCACAGGAAGGTTTGATGAGAGCTCAAGGTATTCAAAGCCGCGGCGCGGAGAACAGAATACAGAACATTGCAACCGTCCTGTTGATTTTCCCGATATAGCTTTTTTCATCCGATCGTAGATAATAAGTCCAGGAACCTATCCGCATAAACAGTTTCGGTCGATTTTTCAGTTCTTTTGAATCGAAAATCGGCAAAAATAATCCAAAAACTCGGGCGTAAATTATATTCGGATAGGTTCACGTACCTGAAGCTACGCAAGAGGTCTAATGTCATTTCGCAAAGTCATTCCGATCTGTATGTTTCTTGCCGGAGCGGTCCTAGGCAAGCCCATTGCTCTTGGGACGGTAGGATTATTTGCGAAGGCTTTTCTCTATTTCGAAAACGGTTGGCAATTTTCTTATGGGTCGATCGATTGGCATGAAGGAAAGCTCATCTTCAAGGAAATCGATCTCATTGAACCCTCTCTTTCTTTGCATGCGAGGCGGGTTTCAGTATTTTTAGGCGCTCGTCATTTGGAAGTCGAGCAGCCGAAAATAGCGGTCAGGGGAATGCCTCGATGGAAAAAAGGAAGAAGCGATTGGACTCTTGAAATGAAGAATGGGACCATCGCAAGCGATGAGCTCGGCGACTTTCGCTTTTCTTTTGAAAAAACATGGCGCCATCACTTGGGATGCTTGGTTCTCCAAAGACAAGAATCGCTTGTGGCGATCGAAGCGATCGAAGAAGACAATGAAATCTGGATCGATGCCGATTTGCATCAGTTCGCAGCCGATTCTCTCGTGCATTGGATCGATTTGAAAGGCATAGCGAATGGAAGGGTTCATCTTGTTTTTGAAGGGAATGAATGCAAGAGGGGATCTGCTCATTTGGATTTTCAAGAAGCCGGGTATGGACAAGTTCTATCCGGAGGCGCAGGAACTCTCGACTGGGAAGGAGATGTGGGAGGAGACTTCCTCGCGAAATATTTTGGATCTGCGCGCATGAGGCTTGAGCTGTCAAAAGCAATTGTGCAGGGGGCCACAGGCGGAATCGAAGACGTCAAAGGAAATTTCAGCTTCACTGCAGGGGTAGGAGCGAAATGGGAATTCGAGGGCAAGGCTGCTGCAAAAGGAAAAGCGTTCCCGATTCATTGGAGAGGAAGGGCGTTTCTCCATGACGCGCGTCCTCGCTGGGCCGAAACGGAAGCGATTTGCCTCAATGCCAGCATCTCGCTGAAAGGACAGCAAGAAGAACGGGGATTTCGGTGGAAAGGGGAAGGGCGAGGCATCGGGGCTGTTGAGGGAACGCTGATGCAATCGCTTTGGTCTCTGGCCGATCCCCGTTTTTCCGAACTGGAATTCGAACAAGGGACGCTTCAGTTTGAAGGAGAGGCGCTCGATCGAACAGATTGGAATTTGGCCTTGAGAGCCGAGAATTTTGGTTGTCGATTCGACAAAGCGGCGGTGCAATTTTGCAACGCGGAAATCGAGTGGTCTTCGGAAGAAAACGGAGTCTTTGCATTCAGCGGCGCCTCTATCCAAGCCCTCTTGGCGGATGACAGAGCCGTTTCGGTCGAAGGGTGGCAAGGAACGGGCGCAATCGAACACGGCATTTTGGCCACATCCCATTTTGAAGGAACAATCGAAAATATCGCCGGGGAAGTCGATGCGTCAGGCACTTTTGGAGAGTTTCACATCGAAGCTAGAGGCGATGATTGCGAAATCGCTTTGAAAGGGGGATGGAATGAACGACTCGATTTCGAGATCGGCCAGGGGCGATTCAAGGGGCTTTCCTTTGGCGGATCAGGGTGGATGGCTCCCGAAGGTTCTTTTTCGCTTCACCTCGACCGGTTCGATGGCGCCTTGTCGCCGCTTTGCAGCGCTCTCGGAGGTAAAGAGAGGGAAGGGCGGATCCGATCGGTAGGAAGCGGTTTTTCGGCCGAAGGCAATTTACGTTCCTACGATTGGTTTTTGCAAGCGAAAGGGGAATTGGGTTCCGGCCTCGGGTTTTATTGCCCCTTTTTTGAAAAAAAGGACCAAACATTCTCTTTCGATATTCGGATCGAAACCCCTACTTGGGATTTAGCTCGTTTGGTCGGAACCGCTGAAAATGGCCGATGTAACTTCGATTCTTCGCGCACTCATTTTATGGGAACGGCTGTCGAAGTCGATTCCTGCGCTTTCGATTTGGACGGTTTGGAATCGATGCACCTGAACGTTCCAGTGGCTTGGAAGTCTCTGATCGCCGCGGCCCCCCTTTGGTTTCCCGAGGCGAGCCAATGGATCTCTCTGCCGCTCGATGGCACGGCGATGATCGATTTTTCTTTTGCCAGGAATGGCGGCAGCGCGATTTCAGTCGAAGGTCAAGATCTTTCGTGGAAAGGGGAGCCGTTCTTTTTGCATTGTATCGCGCATGAAGAAAAGGAGGGTTGGCATATCGCAACCCTGCAGGTAGATCAATGCATGCTATCGGCAGGAATCCAAATCGAAGGGAAAACGCTCTGCCTACTGAACGGCCATGCGTCATGGAAGATGGGGCTGGAAACGGACTTTTACGGAAATCTCGATTCCTCTTTCCAATTCGAATTCCATTTGCCTCATTTGCGACTGGAGTTGGGGCATATCGACCCGATCGCTGTGTCCGCCGGAATTCCTCTGCATGGTCTGCAAGGAATCTTGGAAGGAAAAGGGAGGATTTCGCGTAAAGACCATCTGGAGGCCGATTTCGATTTCTCCGTTTCGGATTTGAAGGCTGCCTCGCTCGATTGGCAAAATGGCGGCCTCATCCATCTTCGCTATGCATCCGATACAGGGATATTGTGCAGCGGCCTCGATCTATCGGGTACAGGTCCGAATCTTCCTTTTTTCTCCTGTAAGATCGACCTGCTGCAATTCGACGCTCCACGTTCTTTGTGGATTTTGAAACATTCACACTTTCGTCTTCCTCCTCGTTTTCTCGAGATTTTCCCCTCATGTCCTCCATTCTTGATGAAGTTCAATCCGGACGAAGAAATGCGATTTTCCGCCGATATCGAATGCCCGTCCGATTGTTCTTCCCTCTTTTGCTCAGTCAAAGCGGTATCGATCCCCGTCAAAGAAGCTTCGATCCCCATTCGAAATTTATTTTTTTCCTCCGATGAAACGGATGTCCAAACCCGTTTTGAGCTTGACCATCAAGGCTATCCGATCAAAATCGCCGCTAAAGCTTCCTTTGCAGAAGCGATTTCGGGGCGCCTGATCCTCGAAGATGGCGATGGATTTTTAAAGCCGGGCGAAAGGCCTCTTTCGATCGATTGGCACTATTCCGATTCATCAGGCCTGCGGATCCGCGAAATCGAAGGGCAGTTCGGGGGAGTGGAAGCCTCATTTCACGCCTTGGACGCAGGAGCCTCCCTCATCGGAAGCGCACGGATCGATTTCAGAAAGTTAAGCAAAATCATCCCGTCCCGCATCGCTCAAGTGTTTACCGATCTGAAAATGGGAAAGGGCTATGAATTAAAAGGAAAGCTATTCTTAGATAAAGGCATCTCGTTCCGTGGACTTTTCACCGGCAAGCAGATCGATCTTTTCGGCTTTCAGCTCCGGACGCTTCTCGCACAATTCGAGCTGGATCCGGGGAAAGTCCGTCTTTACGATCTAAAGATCAGCGATTCCGCAGGCATGCTGAAAATCGACGAGCTCGAAGCTGTTGCTCAAGGAGACGCTCCTTGGACCATTTCGATCCCTCATCTGACCATTTTGGAATTGAGGCCCAGTCTGCTCCAAAAACCTGGCTGCGAGACGCAGCCCGCGGGACCTCTAGTAGTAAGGGAAATGAAGATCGACAACTTCAAAGGTCTTTTAGAGAACAGCAAGACCTATACGGCACATGGTGCCCTTTCTTTTATCAATTCTTTTCGCCGCGAGCATACAGTCTTCGACATCCCATCCGATCTTCTAGGAAGGATCGTCGGATTGGATTTGGAGCTATTGATCCCGGCGTCTGGTATTCTCCATTATGAACTGAAAAACGGTCTCTTCCATTTCACATCGCTTTACGACTCTTTCAGCGAAGCCCAGCGATCGGAATTTTTCTTGGTGCCCGATCCCGCGCCCATGATGGACCTCGATGGCAATCTTCACATTTTAGTCTCGATGAAGCAATTCGTGATCTTCAAGCTTACTGAATCCTTCCAGATCCTAATCGACGGAAAACTCGACGATCCCCAATTCCACTTACAGAAAAAACGACGGTTTTTAGGACTGTAGATGATGCAGCTCGATTTGAAACAAATCTCGAAATCCATGTTCAAAACATGGCTCGATTTTATTTTTCCTCCGCTCTGCAAGATGTGCAAGGAGCCCTGCGAGACCCGTCTCTTTTGTCCCGAATGTTGGGAGCTATGCGCTCCTCCCGATCCAGCAGGGAGATGCCGCCATTGTTTCGAAGAGATGGAAGACGAGATTTGCCGGCGCTGTAGAGAGAAAGCTTCGCTACCGTTTCCCTCAGCTTTTGTTTTCGAAACGACTCCGCCGGCGCTCCATCTATGTTCTAGAGTCAAAGAGGAACCTGAGGCGCTGGCCGCTTTTGCCCTTGTCCAGTGGGAAAGGCTCGATTGGCCGATGCCCGACATCGTAATGCCTCTTCCGAAAGCCGAGGGCGTTGCAAGAGCGTTCGCGTCTCTCTTGGATTGTTTTTTTGTCGACGCGGTCAGGCATTGGAGGGGGAAGTGGGATTGCAAACTTTCCTTTTTGGAAGAAGATGCTTTGATTCTCTTGATTTCCGTCAAAAATTCGATCGATGACATCGGTAAATCTATAGAAGCGATTTGTGAAGCTTTCCCAAAAAAGATCTTTGTTTTAAATTTAATTCCTTTAACAGTCTCTATGGAGAGACAATCCTATGATTCTGATTCCCGTGCTGATTTTGATGCTGGGCTTTTGGGGGGCAGCTCTCTATTTGGGGGCGCACATCGTTCCAGAGCAGCAGGTATGGATCGTCCAACGCCTCGGAAAATTCAACCGGCGCTTGGAGCCGGGTCCGAACTGGATCATTCCATTCATAGATTCGGTGGCCTATCGCCATTCGCTGAAGGAAGAAGCGATCGACGTTCCTGAACAGACCGCTATCACGCAAGACAACGTAAGTGTCATCTTGGATGGAGTCGTCTATGTGAAGATCGTCGAGCCGTTTGCCGCTTCCTATGGAGTGAAAAACCCCCTCCACGCCTTGACCCAGCTTGTCCAAACGACCATGCGCTCCGAAATCGGAAAGATCCCTCTCGACAAAACCTTTGAAGAAAGGGAATCACTGAACGCTAAAATGGTGGAAGCGGTGAATCAAGCCGCGATTTCTTGGGGCATCCAATGCCTCCGGTATGAAATCAAGGACATCAAGATGCCCGAGGACATCCGAAAAGCGATGGAATTGCAGATGACCGCCGAACGGCAGAAGCGCGCGCGTATTTTGGAGTCGGAAGGTCTGCGGCAGTCCCATATCAACGAATCGGAGGGTCAGAGGCAGGCAAAGATCAATATCGCCGAAGGTGCGCAGGTCGAACGGATCAATCGCGCTAAGGCCGATGCGGAAGCGATCGAACTGCTTGCGGAAGCGACGGCCAGAGGACTCGAACGGGTCGCTCGGGCATTGGATGAAACGGGCGGAGAGAAAGCTGCGAGTTTGCAGATCGCCGAAAAGTATATCGAGGCGTTTCGCCATCTAGCAAAAGAGGGCAATACGATCGTATTGCCCTCAAATCTTCAGCACCCCGGAACCATGGTGGCCGAGGCGCTTGCGATCTATGACCAGGTGAAGAGGAAAACACCCTCTTCGGTCGAAGCCGCTATCGGCAGAGCAGTTAATTAGAACCCTGCGCCGATGGAGAATTCGGCTATTGGGCCTGGGAAAGTATCCGAAACAGTCCTTGCGATTGCAGGCTGGCTGACGTTCAATTCAGCAAATGTGCGGAACACAGATTTGCGGAAAAATTCCATGCCTAATGTTGCGCTTGGGACCACTCCTTCGAATTCGCGGTCGTCTTTTGATTTCAGACCGCCCCATGCCAAACCAACTCCGCCGTAGGCGCTTTGGCTGCCGGTCGGGTTCAAATAATGGACATAGCTCGCTTTCGGCAGCGTCCAGAAAAAGCTGCTGCTTTCTCCTTTCCAGCCTTTTGCGCTGCTATAGTTCGCAGAGAGGTCAACCGCTCCATTGCTAACCATCATACGGTAGCCGATCCCAAGACCTGGAACGACTTGTACGGATGATGTCGGAGTGGATTCCGCAGCTGCAAATCGGAAATAGGCGAATCCCGATTTTGGAGCGGTCATTTCCATATTGCGAGGCGCTCCGCGATCCAAAGAAAGATCGGAAAGCGATTTTGCAACAGGTGCATCTGCAAAACCTAGAGCAGCTGCTGCAGTTAGAATTGCGGTGGTGATTGTCTTTTTCATGTTTACCTCCTTAAAAAGGAGTGTCCATTATGAAAAAGATTCAAGAATTCTCGCAAGTAAAATAAAGTATTACACTTAGGCTGCGAACATCAGAGACTGTTAACAGTCTCTCAGAACCCGGTTTTAGGACAGTTTCTCAGGTTTCGATGTTGCGCCGCACCATCTGCACTTGGCGGCGGAGCATTTCATTGACCTGAATTTGGTCGGATACTTTTTTCCACGCGTGTAGGAGCGTCGAATGTGTTTTGCCTCCGAAAGAGGCTGCGATTTTCATCAGTGAATCGTCGATCATTTCCTTGGCCAGGTACATAGCGACTTGGCGGGCAATGGCGATTTCTTTGTGGCGCGACTCGCCTTTGAGTTCCGAGATCCGAACTTCAAAAACCGCAGCGACGCTTTTCAAGATGTTTTCCACGGAGATGCGCTTGTGGGGAGTAGTGGTTTGGAACATCTCGCTTAAAATCCGTTCCACGATCTCCTCATTGAGATTCGAGGCGGCAAATCGGGAATGGGCGCAAAGGCGGTTGACTGCGCCTTCGATCTGCCGGACGTTGTTGTATATATGTTCCGCGATGAAAAAGGCGATCTGGTTGGAAATGCTCATGCCCCTGAGTTCTGACTTGTGCTTGATAATCGCGACCCGTGTTTCCAAGTCAGGGACTCCCATGTGGGCAACCAAGCCCCATTCCATTCTTGCGATCATTCGCTCCGAAAGTTTCAACTGGCCAGGGGCTTTATCGGAGGTGATGATGATCTGCTTATTTTGGTTGAGGAGCGTTTCGAAAGTGTTGCAGAACTCCTCTTCGAAATTGAGCCGGTTTTGGAGGAACTGGATATCGTCGACCAATAGGACGTCGAGGTTCCGGTAGAATCGCTTCATCTTGTCGATCGATTTCAACCGGAGGTTGTCGACGATATCATTGATGAACGCTTCCGTAGTGATCGATTGCACCCTCAGCTTTTTATGGTTCTCGAGCACATAATGCCCGATGCTATGGAGAAGATGGGTTTTGCCGAGGCCGACACCGCCGTGGATGAATAGGGGATTGTACGATTTGCCCGGGCGGGCGGCGACGCCGACGGCCGCCGATTTGACGAATTGGTTCGATGGGCCTTCGATGAAATGGTCGAAGGTATAGAGCGGATTCAGTTTCAGGTCGGTCAAAGGAGCGTCATCGGGCTCTATTGGACCGGAGGGAGAGGAGGTGTTGCGGGGAATCGGATGGGCTACTACGAATCGGATAGCTGGATCGCCTGATGCTCTCAAAGGGAGAAAATCGGCTAGCACCTCTTTGAAATTCCCGAGCAAGTATTCCTGGACGAAGACGTTCGGCACTTCCAGCGTCGTCTCTTCATGCGCCGATTCGATCAGGCGAATCGGCGCGATCCAGTTCTCGAACTCTGCTGATGAGCAGCGCGCTTCGATGAACTCGATGAATTGGGCCCAGCCGCTTTTGACTTCGCATTCCAGCATGATTTTCTTCGAGGGAAATTTTGTTATCACTCTAACAGGCGAAGATCGCGATGGGCAAGGAAAATTAAGGAACTGGGAGGGTGTCTGAAAAAACCGGGGTTCGTGCATTGCGGGATGATTTTGTCCCCTATCTCTCCAAGCTTTGAGTGAACACCCAGGCATTAAGGTCTGGGATTACAAGTTGGGCCGAGCTTCGTACTCGGCCCAACATTCGGTTTTGAAAATAACTTCAAGCCCTTAAGGGCCGGGTTTCCCGCCTCGGGATGAAAATAATAGTAAAATTTTATTTTTATATTCTTTGTTTTAGAATTGAAATAAAAATGTTTTTTTGGTATTATTGTAAGGCAAAAGAGGGGGAACTATGGCTTCGATAGGTAGACATATTTATAATGCTGCTGCATTTTATACCGGTCTCGTAGAAACTGGCGCCAGCGTCGCTTACAACGTCACGGATGCGTCTGTCTCTTGCATCGAAGCGATCTTCAGCACGACAACCACCGGATGGAATTTGGGTTTGTTCAATAGCTTCAAGGGATGCGCGAAATATTCTCTGGGTTTCAACGATTATCAAAAAGCAGTCGAAGCCTTCAAGAAAAGACCTCCTCTTCCTCTTCCAAAAGGATCTCAGGTCGTCGATATGCGCCCTATCGGACAGCGTCTTGGCGAGTTCTCTGGACATATGATCAATGGCGGCTGCAAAGCCGTTACGACTGGAGTCATTGGGACAGGTATGGCTGCCGTCATTGGCGGGGCTATCAGTAATGCCTTGTGGGACGATGCCCAAGTCGGTCCTGCTATCGGCGATTTCCATGCCGCTTCTCGAAAACTCGCTGAAGGCGCTTATTTAGTCTGTAAATGCCTCGGCAAAGTCGGTGTGTATGTTGCCAACGCGGGGTGGACTGTCGCTCAAACTGCTGGATCTAGCGTCTATAATCATCCACACGGGGTATTCAACTTGGGCGTTGGGGGCGCGACTCTCTATTTCACGTCCTGTCAGATCGTCAAGGCAGGGAAAGCCGAAAGCTACACTCGCAAGGCCGCCCACTCTGCGCTCGCAACTCTCGGGCTTTGCGCTACAGCGCTCGTCCCTAGAATGAATCCTTTCTCTTCAGGTTATTGAGCCAATTGCAAAACTCGCGGGACC
>JABDHH010000027.1 GCA_013285585.1 Chlamydiota bacterium | reverse complement strand
GATCAGATTCGTAGCTGTGGAGCCCAATGTTCCAACAATGTTAAAACCAACGTCGGTTGTTGGTCCGGCGCCGCCAAAGCAATCTGTTGCTGTGATGATAGGAGCTGTTACTGTAACTCCAGAATTGACCTGAACCCCGTTCTGGTTTCCGCCTGCGCCCGATCCGCCTGAAATATTTTGGAAGTTCAATAATCCATTGACTAAGCTGAACGACGCATTGAAATTGACACCGAAATTTGTTATGAAGCCGCTCCCACCTACACAGTTTATGAAATTGAGAGCGCTAGCCGGATTTGTGCTATTGAGATTGACAGCTAAATTCTGGACGAGTACGCCTGTGAGAGCACCACTGGACGCCGAACCACCGAGCCCTCCGATCCCTGTAACATTGATTGCGGTTGCTAGACTTCCTCCATTGCCCGCGATGAGGGTCGCTCCGTTAAACCAGATCCCGTAATTGAAATCTCCACTACTATTATAGGTTCCGCCGCCGATACCCGTCAGCGTCATCGTACCGCCATCGCCTACGATCAGGGTGCCGCTCACTTCCATTCCGTATTCATTGTTCAGCAGTCCCAAACTGCCGGCTTCAATGATAATCGCATTCGTAGTGGAAGATCCTAATGTTCCGGCTATGTTAAAACCAGCGTCTGATGAAGTTCCCGTGCCGCCATAGCAGTCCCTTGCAATAATCTGATCCGCATTGACAGTGATTCCGCCTGGAATAGACACTCCAAAATTGCTGCCGCCCGATCCAGTTCCTCCTATACAACCTTGGAACGTAATCGTTCCTAGAGGAAGGGACAAATTCGCAGAGACTGTGACGCCGATAGCCGTTGTATTAGGAGCCGCGTTGCCATAACCTGTCAGGGTCAGCCCTGAACCGCCCGTGTTATTTGTGATCGCTGCATTGATGAAGATGCTGCTCGCAACCAAAGTCAGCGTTGTCTTACCTGTCCAAGTGATCGTATTCGCTACAGTAATGGTAGGATCCGCCACATCGTAGGTGGGATCAGGCGTCATAATCGTGACGTTTGTCGAATTGAGCTGAGTTTGTAGAGTCGTCCTATTGACGATGTTGTTGATGAATTTTGTATTGAACTGCCAGGTACCCGTCGTCGCATCGTAAACACCCGTATTCGTTCCAGTGGAGATCGTGATCGTAGAAGGGTCTAGAAGAAGAGTTCCTGGGTTGCCAAAAGGCGCCATCGTATCGACAAGCCCTTCAAAAACCAGCTGGTGTTTTCCCGAAATCTCGACCAACCCTCCATTGCCGCCCTCAGCTCCTCCCCGGGCGTTCACTTTCCCGAAATGGGCCATCTGATCATCCGACCAGCAAATGACTTTGCCGCCATTGCCCTGTGTCAATGCATCTGCGCTAAACATGCTGTCTGCATCGACAAACACGCGGCTCGCATAGGAATCGCTGCCTTGATAATCGCCGCCGACAAGGATCGTTCCTCCTCCATTTTCTCCTGAAACATCGATCTCGCTCTTCGCAATCCGAATTTCTTCACCGAGGACATGGACCGTATTTCCTTTGAGTTTGCTGCCCTGCAGTTCAATCGTTCCCTTGTCTGCCACCAGGTAGATCCGGCCCCCATTTTCTTCAACGGCGCACGCCTCGATCACTCCCGTGCTACGGATCGCCTTTGCATAAGGGCTGGCCGTGCGCATTTCGGTGGCAAGAGCCCGAATAGAGCCCGTGTGCTCAATGGATGCATCGGTACATTCTGTCTGGATGAACACCCTCTGAGTTCCTTCGGGTTTCAGTAAAATTTCCATCCCCGCCGCAAGGGAAACGACCCCATTCGGAGCCTCGATGGCTCCCTCATTCTCAACCTTAAGCCCAATCAGCGCGACATCGCCCGTTTGGCATTGGATTGTCCCCAAATTCACTACAGACTCTTTACTTAAACCCCTAAAAAGCATTTCTTTGGTGTTTAGGAACTCTTCATCCATCACATCGAAGCTGGACGCGATAAAACCCGCAGTCTCGATTCTGCCATTCGGACCAATCAAGACTCCATTGGGGTTCAAGAGAAAAATCTTGCCATTGGAGGTCAGATGTCCTAAAATCTGGCTTTTGGAGTCTCCGACCACCCGATTTAATATGGCTGAATGAGAACCTTGCTGTTGGAAATGGACAAGTTCGCCTCGCTCGATGGAGAAGCTATCCCAATGGATGATCGAGTCAGCGCTGCTTTCAATAGTCCACTTGCCAAACGCTTCCTGCGCGAGGAGACGAGCGTCTCCCGCTTTGCAGTCAAGACCTTGCGGTTCTGCATGCAAATAACTAAAACTGGCTGCTAGAACAAGCAGCAGCGATTTCCAAAAACGAACCATAAGTACTTGCTGGTTATCTTCCCTGTAGAAAATCCAGGGGTTTATGTCAATAGACCTCTTGCATCAGTTACGCAAGAGGTCTCATGGAGTATTAAAGACTGATGTTAATCCCAAAATGGATCATGCTTCCTCCGAATGCGAATAAATCGCTCGAATGCCATTTGAAGCCCCAATCGATGCGAGCATAAATCCAAGGGTCGATATTGTACCGAGCGCCCGGTCCTGCCCCGAGAAGAAATTGAGATTTGCCCTCTTCGGGGATCGGTGTGTGGTTCCGGCCATACCCATAATCCAAAAAGACCAGGAACTGAAGGCCTTCGGAATATTCCTTGCGCCCCCAGCTCTTAGGGAAGCAAGGAAGAAAGGGCGTCCGGATTTCCGTATTCAAAATGAAGCCGTCATCGGTGCTGAGCTGCCTTTCTTCATAGCCTCGGACCGTAGAAAAACCTCCGATGCCTATCTGTTCGCTGGGAAGAAGGTTGTTGGAGGCCCATTGTCCTCTCAGCCAAAACAAGATCGAAAAATTTTTCGGCATCCACTGCAATAAGCGGATCGATGCCGCGCCATATACGTACTTGTTTACCGCTCCGGGCCGCAGGCTGTCATAATCTTCATTGGTCTGATCGGCGATCATTCTTCCGGGAGACCAGTAAAGGTCTGCGCTCCAATCAAGCCTGAATAGCGGCACCTCCAAATTCGCATAATACCCAACTACAGCCTGGGTTAAATTGGCGTTCTTTCCGAACCTTTCGAACAGCGCGCTGAATTCAATCGTGTTATTGGTCCGCTTCCAATCGGCTCCAAAGTTTACTTCTTGGTTGAGCCGTCCTATGGGCCTGATCGGAATGGCGTAACGGACCGATCCCTGGTAGCTATTGCCGTGGTTTTTCATGAAAGGGAAGTCCAATTTGACATGCTGCACATGAGAATATCCGCCTAATACCGTCAAGATATGATGCCAAGAGAGGAGTGCGATATATTCCGCCGTGTACCCTCGGAATCTCGAAGAATCGAGCGAACTGACGAATCCCAATTTCAAGGTGTGGTTCAACCCCCACATCTTTCCATATTCGATCCCAGTATACCCGCGCCCCCGATTGGTCGATTCAAGCCCTGCATTATCCACCCCGCCATAAATCCGGAAAGGGCAAATGTCCTTCACTTTTAATATAATGTCCGTAGTATTAGGCTCGCATCCCGGAGTATAGATCGCATCGACCCGCATGAAGGGACTCCGATTCAGAAAGTTCAAGTCCCTCATGATCCAGTTGAGATTGATGATCTCATCCGGTTTTACCGAGATCGCCTTTTCCAGCATGGCGCTTTTGTACCAACGGTTCTCCCGAGCCACTACTTTCCCTAATCTGCTCTCCAAAACAACCATTTGCAAAACGCTATCGGTCACATCCTGCTGCGGCAAAAACACCTGAACGAACGGATATCCTTCGCTCTGGTAATGGCGATGAATCTCTCTTTTGATCTCTTCGATCGTCGCCGTCGTGATTTGCTGATCTACGACTAGATCGGCCAGGCACTCTCTCAACCGCTCGCTGTTCCCGGGAATATCAATCCCTGAAAAAACAACGCCCTTCGCCAGATAGAGATCGAGCGAGGCCTGATTGATATCCAGCTTCTCATCCGCATCGACAATAATCAACCCCTTACCACGACCAATAAGAACCTTCCGTTCTACGGATAAAGGGGAGGCGTCTTCCGGATATTCGGTATTATATTGTACCTCCTCATCCTTGTGGAGCGGCTTAGGAGGATAGACATCTTCATCCGAGTAGAGCAACCCCGCAATAGAGAGAAATGCAAAAAAATATTTCACTGTTCTCGCAATCTACTGATATACCCAAATAACTTGAACAATTGGTTTTCGACTGCTTCGGCTTTGCCTCAATTTCCCAATTTTTCAGGTTGTTTGGCTATTAAAACTGGACTTTGTCCATTTCTCGCCACTGGGCGCCTGGGCTATTTGCCCCGCAGCGAATGAATTTTATTTAGGTGGGTTAAATAACCCACCTGCATAAAATTCACGCTACTGCAGGTCAAATATCCAGAGGCGCGCAGCGCCGATAAATGGACAAAGTCCAGCAAAAAAAACTATACCACTTTTAGGTTTTTGCAAAAAAAATCTTTACTCGATAACATCTTGCCTCGATTTTGTACAATTTCCAGGAGGCGCTCTGCAATTTTTTTCCTTTTTTTGCGAAATGCATAGCCGAAGGCATCTATGTTGGATTTAATTAATAAACTGCTCTTCCTCCTGATCTCTGCTTCCCTTTTTGGTGTTGACTCCGCGGTTACTTATGAATTCAGCGGAGGACGGTTCGGCGACAATCTCCTCTCCTATCTCCATGCCAAGTGGATCTCTTATACGCATCAAATCCCTGTTCTCTATAAACCCTTCCCCCTCTCCAGCGAACTATTTCTCGACGGCAAAGAAGCGTCCTATACCCATAGCCAGGGTAGGGCAAGGCGCCATATTGGTCAGGGAATCGATTCTAGAAGATCTTATCTTTACATCTGCCCCTATTTCCCGGAAGATGAAATTGAAAAAGCGGAGTACTTCTATTTCGACGTCGATTGGGAAAACGAGCATTTCCGCGCCGAATGCCTCGATTTGATCGCCCCCAAAAGCAGCCTCCAACTGATAAAACTTCAGGAAAACAGCATCAATATCGCCATTCACTTCCGGGAAGGAGGAGGATTCGATCATGATGACATGAAACAAAAATTTCCGAAAAAACTCCCGCCCCTAGAATTTTACACAAATGGCCTAGCAGCTGTATTGAAGCTCCTGCCAGACAAACCCATCTACTGTCATATCTTCACCGACGCCCGCGTTCCGCAACTCATCCTCGGATCATTCAAAGCCGCTTTTCCAACCACGCAGTTTGGCTGCCGCCAAGGATTCAACCGTTACGACCGGAACGTCCTTGAAGATTTCTTTTCTTTATTCCAGTTCGACATCCTGATCCGCCCTCAATCCAATTTTAGCATCATCCCATCGCTTCTTCACGACTTTGCCATCGTCCATACCCCCTATGGCACGAAAATAAACGAACCCCTCTATAGGAGACTGTTTGAATGAAAATCATCTTCATGATCATTGTGCCTTTTCTTTGCTTTGGAGTTCCCACTCCGGCCCATCGGCCTATTTTCGACGATCTCGTGATTACAGGCGACGCGTTTCGGGCTTTTGCTGATCACGCTTTCGATGAACTCGACGATCCCCTGATTCCGGAAAGGGTCATGGAAGGCCACGCCGTTTTCGTCAAAACCGATTATCTGAAACAGTTTTTCGAAGAAATGCATCTCCGGATCCCAAATCGCTACATCCTCATCACCCACAATTCGGACGATCCGATTCCGGGACCTTTTCGTTCCCATTTAGATGATCCGAAGATCATTGCCTGGTTTGGTGAAAACGCCGAAGAAACCCACTCCAAACTCATTCCCATCCCCATGGGATGCGCCAATTTCAATTGGCCGAACGGCAATCAAAAATACTTGAAAAATGTGCAAGAAAAGCGTCCTCCCAAACAGCACCTCCTCCACATGGCTTTAACCATCCAGACGAACTATGCGGAAAGATGGCCCATCTTTAAACAGCTCTGCGGCGCTCCCTACTGCTATCGGACCATAAAAAAAATGTACGAAGGATTCCTAATAGATGTCGCCTCTTCCGCTTTTGAAATCGCGCCCCGGGGCATTGCCTGGGATACCTATCGTCTTTGGGAGAGCCTCTATGTCGGCACCATCCCCATCGTCCGAACATCTCCCCTCGACGAACTCTATTCAGGCCTTCCTGTACTCATTCTCGACGATTGGAAAGAAGTCACGGACGACTTCCTTCGCCAAAAAGAGATCGAGATGAGAAACCAGACTTATAATCTCGAAAAGCTATCCATGGAATACTGGAAAAAGCTCATCAATTCTTATAGAGATAGGTATAAGGATTGAAATAGACGTTTTTGATCGACGGATTCATCATCATGACTGCGATAGGGACGGCAGACATGCTGTGAAGCACATAATCACATTTTGCAAGGAGTAGCCCCTCGATCAGAACCTCTTCGCCCAGTACTGCCAATCGCGTTCTTTTAGGACTCGGCACATGGATTGGTTTCCCATCCTGTGACCTTGTGGAATCGCAGTAGATCAGCCCTTGGAGACTATTTTTGGCCAAATCCAAACAGAATTCCTCATCCGTCGCAATAAAGAACTGAACCTTTCCAGGAATCTCGGCGGCTAATTTTTTCGCCTCCACGATCATATCATTCGGCAAGACCCATTTGTCCTTTGCCGCCCGGTCCGTTCCCCGCATATGGATCCCGATATTGACCGCGCCCGCCATATGGGTCTGATAGAACGAATCCACTTTTTCCAAAATTTCAGGTCTGACCTTGATGTATTTATCGATTGCATTTTTTGCCGCACTCCGCAATTCATTAAACTTTTCCTGGTCGCGAAGAAAAATCATAGGAATGTTGAAATCATCCGGCGCTCCATAGACGCGATAGACAGGATCCGTCGGCTCATACGCGAGACGAGACACCGGTTCAAAATAATATTCCCAAGGCTGAAGACTTCCCCTCCATCCCTCTTTTTGATAATGGCAAAACGTTTCATCCCAGTGCATGACAGGGACTTTGCCGTTCTTTTCAGCCCACATAATATTGTTCAGTGCGCTGCAAAACGAGGAAAAGAAACCTTCTTTAGGGCAATTGCCTATGACAAACTTCTCTTCAGGGACAAATTTCTCCTCAGAGATCACCTTCTCTTTGGGGACAACCTTCTTTTTGGGGACAAACTTCTCTTCAGTGAATAGCGAAGTGAAAAGCATTTGGATTAAACAGAAAAAAACAAGCCGCATATTTTACCTCTTAGACAATTCCTTAGTTAAAAACCTACACGCACAAGGAGGAAAAAAGATTGAACATTCCGTTCATTCGGTTTACGATCCTACGTCATGAAGTTTTTTTTTTACAGTCTCTTTCTTGTCGTATCCTCGATCGGCTCCTCGAAAATATACGAGGCTTTTCCCGACCCCGGCGAATCCTCCTTTTATTGGGAAGTTGCCGATACAGCTCCGTTCGATGAACTCATCTTGACATGGAATGGCATGCGCCCTGAACAAGGCGGTTACTTTCTTTTTGTCAGGGTCAAACAAAACGGGCAATGGTCTCCTCTCTTATACTACGGGCAGTGGGGCTCTTGGGGTCAGCTCCTCTTTCGGGATGCGCCCGAAGACTCCTTTGCTTCCACATACCGAGGAGTTGTCGCTCCCAAATCAGGACATTGCGACGGATTTATCGTTTTCGTCCAATCCACCCTTCCAATCGGCGCTCTCTCGGTTTTTACCAATGAGCCGGTTATTTCTTCTTCCGGGAGAGAATCTTTCGCTCCCATTCTCCTCAAAAATCCCGACAAACAAAGTTTGATCACCCTCCGTCAGGCACGATATTCGGATCTCTATCTGACAACGGCCGTTTCCATCGCGGTGAACACTCTCTATAAAGAGAAAAAAATTGACCCTGTTTCTTTTGCCGCGCTCTGTTATGACCAGGAATTTGACGCGTATGACCATTGGAATTTAAGCGCCGCCCAAGCCTTCGTAGCCCTTGAAGGCAACTACCTGGTTCAAATCCAAAGGCTCCCCGATTTTGCCGCCCTTTATTCCTATCTTGCCCAAGGATGTCCTGTCGTTGTCGGAATCAAGGGAACAGTGATCGGAGGTCCAAGGCCGCACATCCGGGAACACGCGCTTTGCGTCATCGGTTACGATCCGGAAACGCAAAGAGTACACTGCATCGACCCCTACTTTCCCACAGACAACTCAACACCCGTTTCCTATTCTCTCTCCAACTTCACTGAAGTCTGGAGAAAACGAAACAACATCGCCTGCACCTTCAAAGCCAAAAAATCACCCCCCGAGCGAAATGGTTGTGTGAATACGGATCCCGGAACAAAATGAAAGCCCTTTTGCCCTTTGTTCTTCTCTCTACTCAATGGCTTTTCAGCCAGGCAATCGTATTTGTCCACATCGGACCAACATTGCCCTCTTATGCGGCCGATGCGATCGAACAAGCGCGCCTGTTCAACCCAAATATCCCCATCTACTTGATTGGAGAGAGGACGGCATTGCGAAGCGCACCCAAACTCCCGGCAATTTGCATTGAATCCGAATCTCTGCCTAGAGAAAAAAATCATGATTTCTATGTAAGAATTTGCCGGAATCAAGGATTTTGGCGGTATACGACAGAGCGGTTTTTTTATCTTTTCGAGCTCATGAAAAAATATCAGCTTTGCGATATCCTTCACTTAGAAAACGACAATCTTCTCTATGCAAATTTGAAAGATCTCCTGCCCCTCTTGAAAAAATATTATTCCAACCAGCTCGGAGTCACTTTCGATCACGATGAGCGCGGCATTGCTGGCATCATGTACATTGCAACTTTAGAGCCTCTTGAGCAGTTTCTGAATTCCATCCTGCAGCAACCCAGCCAAAACGATATGGAGCAGCTCTCCCGATTTAAAACCCGGGAAAGAGGCGTCCATATCGATCATTTACCGATCACAGCCCCTTGCTACGCCGCCGACCATCCTCTGATCAGTCCCCGTGGCCATCGGGCATTCTATCCTGAACTCTACTCCAACCATTACGATGAATTCCATGCCATTTTCGATGCCGCGGCAATGGGACAATATCTGGGGGGGATCGATCCCATCCATGGATCTATTCAACCAGGATTCATCAATGAGTCGTGCGTCGTTAACCCCTCTTTTTTCGATTACGAATGGATCAAAGACTCCGAAGGGAGGAAAGTCCCCTACGCGATCTACAATGGCGAAAAAATCAAGATCGTCAATTTGCACATCCATTGCAAAGATTTAAAAAAATATTCCTCCGTGGAAATGGAATAGACCTCTTATAGTTATACCGAAACAACTTGAAGAATCGGTTTTTGGCTGCGTCGGGAGTTTTGCAATTGCCTCATCCTTCATAATTTTTGTCCTCACTCGCGCCTTGCCTCTCGGCAATGGTCGCTCGCTCCGAACAAAAATTCTGAAGACCCTCCTTGCAAAATTCCCGATTCTTCAAGTTGTTTCGGTATACGCAAGAGGTCTAATGAACAACTGGATTTTCTGTCTGCTCCTCCCATTGTTCTCCTTTGCCGTTCCCAACCCGCCGCACCGACCTTCGAAAGCTCCTTTTGTTTCTGGAGACGGATTTAGGGCGATCGCCGATTACGTCTTCGATGAGGTGGACAGTTCGCTAAATCCCCAAAGCGTCAAGCCGCAAAGCTCGATCTTTGTCAAACCGGACCTCCTCGATCGGTTTTTTCACGCTGTCCATCCTCTGATTCCCCACCCTTACGTCTTGATCACCCACAATGCCGACGCTCCTATGCCAGGTCCGTACGGCCATTTTGCCGATGATCCGAAGATCATCGCGTGGTTTGGCCAAAACTATGATGGCTATGCCCACCCAAAACTCCACCCCATTCCTATAGGGATCGCCAACTACTGTTGGCCCCATGGCCGCGCCGAATGGATCTGGAGTGTCAGAGAATTTAAATATTCCAAGAAGCATCTAGTGCATATGAATATTGCCATCGGAACGTTTCCCATAGAGCGAGGCTTCGTATTTAACCATTTTTGTTCCATGCCCTCTTGCTATCATCCCGAAGCAAAGCCATTCATGAGATTTCTTGCCGATGTCGCCTCGTCCAAATTTGAGGTGGCCCCGCGTGGAAACGGGCTTGACACTCATCGGCTTTGGGAAAGCCTCTACGTAGGAACCATACCCATCGTCAAAACCTCCTCCCTAGATTGTCTATACGCTGGATTGCCGGTTTTGATCATCCAGGAATGGCCCGAGGTAACGGAAGAATTCCTCGAGAAAAAGTATAAAGAGTTTTCAGAGCAACCATTCAATCTGGAAAAACTCTTCATGGACTATTGGGCCAAAGAGATCGACGCCAGCAAAAAAGTTTGTGAAAAAACATATACCGCGCCCGCTTAGGGACTGTTAAACAATAGAGCCAGT
>JABDHH010000026.1 GCA_013285585.1 Chlamydiota bacterium | reverse complement strand
TAGCTACTCCGTTAAATTCAGGTTTCAGCCAGCCTGTGAACCATTTTACAACCCAATCTTACCCGACTTGCCCAAGGCTGGATTTCTTTAGTTTATTGCAGTTTTGTCCGGCTCAGGATGAAACAGGATTTTGCTCGAGAGTGACCGATTGCGCTCTTATGTCGGCTAATCAGTCGGTTGAAACGGCCGCTCTTGCTTCATTTCAATTGTTAGACAGTGGAAAAACTTCCTTAACTATAGATGAATTCATAGCTGAGCTTCCGAAGCAGCTAGACGATGCCAGCTTAATTAGATTTGTTCGAAATAACAAAAATGTAGTTATCTCTAATGATCTGAAAAATTTGATCATTTTAGGAGAAAAATCACTGCACCACCTAAGCGATCGCACTGTTCAGATTTTAATAAAAAAGCTTAATCCAGTAATTAGTTATGATACTTTTGTTAAATTGATTGACAGATATGATTCTTCTGTAACATTGTTGAGACTGATGCATCAGCAAGGAGTTCCAAGTCAGTGGTTTAATACTCCTGATTCAAACGGCCGCACGGCTCTGCACAAGATCGCTAGGAAGGGCGATATCGAGTTAATAAATCAGATTGCAAAAGACATCCCTAAAAACCAAATTATCATGGCGAGCGATCTGTCATTCGAAGAGGAGATGAAAGATTGTTTTATCCAGAGCGGAGAGGTGGATCTATTGCGATTTGATCCGACCAAAACCATGGTTGCACAAAATGGGTGCCGGGCGGTCATCATGACGGATGTTGGAGAAATCCATTCTTATCCTGGGCAAGATGCTTCCAAGCTAGCTCAGCAATTGGCGAACGGGGCGGGCATAGATTCATTTACCATATATCATAATCGCGGACACGCCAGCATCTCTTTTAGCGATGCTTATTTTGGCTTTTCTCCAGAACTCGCCCCTAATCAAGCCAATAATGATCCAGTCGCATTAGCTGCCAAATCTAGTACACTAACTAGTACACAAAGCGGTGCGACTCTTGGAATGCAGTTCGGTTCCAGCTCATTCACCGATTCGTATAAAAGTAAAATTGCTGTGGACGTTCCTCGCAAGATCTGGATGAGTACGAAAAAGCATAATCAGTATGATTCCAAGCAGCCGTGTAGAGTGACGGACGACTCTGGGGAGAAAATAAATTCTGATATGACGAATGGTCTTACTCTGACAGTTTATGCGCCAAAAGATAAAGTGGAAGCGGTTCGACAGTATGCAATAAAAATTCAGGATGCTTGCAAAGCTGGAGATGCGACTGCGGCCTATCATGCTCTAACGAACAACTGTATTGATTTCGTCCGGAAAGCAGTCCAAGCTTCCGGAAGCAAAGCAGATTTCCGGGATTCGTTTCATACAATGCAATATTTTCGACGGCCAGGAATTGCGAACTTTTATACCATGTTCCGTTCTAACCAGCCGATTATCCATGCGAATGCTTCGCTTCTTGACGCCACTAGCATTCCTGAAGCAGTGGATCGAGTATCTCGAAATGCCGTGCTTGGAGGACTTTTGAGCATTCCCGGCGTTCCTTATGCCTATTTGGTTTACAAGGGCATTCCGAGAGCTATAGCTGCTATCTCTCGGGCCGGTTCCCGCGTCCAGAGAGCAGCTGTTTCAATTGCCGGCTATGCCATTGTAATTGGCGCCATTCTCCGAGCAAGAGTTCTTTAGACGGAATGGTTGAGTCAACAAAGAAAAAAGAGCCCCGATCAGTAGAGACCAGGGCGTAACAGAGTTACTTTTTTACAGCGGGAGCTTTTTGCTGAGGAGCAGGAACGGGTTTCTGCTGCCCTGGAGCTTTGTTTGCTGGAGCCGCCGGCTGTTGTGGTTTTGAAGGTTGCTTCATGTTCATTTGTTAAATCTCCTTTTTGGAAAGCGGTAAAAGGGAAAAATGCCCTTAACCGCGATTTCCACTTTACGCCTTTTCCAAAAAAAGGGAAGAATTTTTTCATCACTGATCGCAACCATACACCCATTAGCGACTTACACGCGTCTCTTTCACGTTGGCATTCGAAACGGTGACCTTCCCTTCTTTGTCATATTTCCGCTTTAAACCAATGGGGATATCGTAGGAGAAAGTCTGCTCTAGATAGGGCTTTCCGTCATCGTAATATTTATTGAATTTCCCATGTTGAGTGCCGTTTTGATATTCAGCTTCGAAAACGAGAACGCCATCCTGGTTCCAGCTCTGAGAAAGTCCATCCAACTGATCGTTCTTATAGAGAAAGATGGAGACCACTGACCCGTTTTCAGAGTACGTTTTCTCTGCCCCGTTCTTCAAATCGTCGGCATATGCGGTCTCTCTAAAAACCGCCCCGTTTGGAAAATACTGGATGTGCAGCCCACTCTTTTTATCTTCGGCGAAGTCGATGGTCATCGTTAATTTCCCACCTGGAGAATAGATTCTTGCTTGGCCTTCTTTTTTGCCTTCTCGATAAGGAGTTTCGATTATTTTTCTGCCTTGCTCGTTATATTCGCATACCATGCCATCCAGGCGATCGTTTTCAAACATGGCCGTAATGGCTTTTATTTTTTCTTGCTTAGCATTCGGAGGAAAATAGACTGCGTGAGGACCGTTCCTAAAATTATCCTTGTACGTAATCGTTACTTCTCTCCCATCCGGAGCACGCTGGAAAAAACGGCCATCCAATTTGCCATGCGCATAGAAAGATTCCTCGATCACATTGCCTGTTTCATCCCAAATTCTCTTCAAACCCTCGATCTCCCCATGATCGTAGCTCATTTCCGTTTGGCTCTTCCCATCCGGAAAGTAGGTCTTTTGCTCCCCATGGAGTTTGCCGTTCTCGTCGTAATGGAACACGTGGGTTAACACAGCCTCTTCGCCTTCTTTCTTTGAATAGTAAAGAATGTGTTCGCCGATCGGCTTTCCTTGATCGAAAGACTGAGTGAGCTGAATACTTCCATCGGGAAACCAGCGGATCGCTTGCCCATGCATGAGATCGTTCGAATAATTAACCAAACGCTCTGGCTTTCCATTTTTGAAGAACCATTCTTCCTTGCCGTCTTTTTTGCCGCAGTTGAAATGGGTGCGGGTTTTGATTCTATCCTGTCCCCACCAAGTAATCACAAGGCCATCAAACCGGTCTTGATCGACAAATCCTTCGAATATTAACTCTCCATTATCGCTCCACTCGCGCTGCCATCCTTGTTTGACGCCTTTTAGAAATTCGGCGCGGAGCTTCATCTCTCCATTCTCGTGCCATTGGGTATGGACTCCGTCGGGAAGGTCAGCTAAGAAATAGGTGTCGGTTTTGCAGTTGCCGTTTTGGTACCATTCACCCATTTGCCCTTCTTTCAATCCATCGGCAAATGAAGCGCGCAAGCTCAACACTCCGTTTTCGTACCATTCTTCGTGCAGTCCATTCCGTTTTTTGTCTTTGTAATGGGTGCAAATTTTCAATTGTCCTGACGGATAATATTCCTTCTGCTCGCTTTCGTATTCACCGGCCTGATAAGTATAATCGGATCTAAGGGTTCCGTCTGGATACCATTCCAATGACTGTCCATCTAGTTTTTCATGATGCATCGAATACTGGCGGATTTTGCGGCCTTCTTGATTGTATTCGGCAATCGGCGACAAAAGGTTGCCTTTCATATCGAATTCAGCAACATAAGCGGTTTTTCCTTCCGAGAAATCTTTCCAGTGTTTTCCCACTGGACGCCCTTCGGCAAAGAGACCCTCGCCTAAAAGTTTCTCGTTCTCGTCGAAGAACTGCTCCTGACCGTGTTTCTTGCCATTCTTATAAACGACCCGGTACGATTCCTTTCCATTCGGATGATAACGAAGATGAACGCCGACCGGGCTTCCTTCTCGGAAATCGACCACTTCGGTGATATTTCGATGCTCGTCATAGGCGATGACGGCCGGGTTTTTTCCCTCTCCATGAAGGAGGCCGTTTTGATACCGCCGCTGCAATTTCAATACTCCTGAAGGATACCACTCCATTGCGGTTCCATGGAACTTGCCCCCCTGGTGGGGATATTGAAGAGCCTTCGTCCCATTCTCATAGTATTGCAGCAAATCTCCGTCGATTTGGCCATTCCGGTAATGAACCTCTTCCCTAAGCTGCTCGTTTTCAAAATAAGCCTGGGTAATCCCATCGAGGATGCCGTTGACGTACTGGCTGCTGATCGAGATCTTTCCGGAAGGATAAAAAATCCGGTCCATGCCGTGGATCAAGCCATAGAGATATTCGGACGTGTGCTGAATCTGGCCCTCTTGTGTCAAGTCGACTCTGGCTCCATGCGGAACGATCGTTGAATTCCAAGTCTTGGCTCCGGGAGACTCTTGATCGACGACAATGACATCTACCTCGCTTCTGATGCGTCCGGTTTCATAAAAGAATATCTGCTTAACCGGCCTTTCGCCTCCTTCCAGAAGAGGTTCGTATAAAAGCAGCGATTCGGGAGTTCCGCTGGGATAGGTTTTCACAATTTCAGAACGCCAATTCGGCTGCCTTTGTTTCAAAGAATACATCGAAGAAAAAGCCGCTTGCTCTTTAGGAATTTGAGCGTTCTGTTCCGCGTTACCTGCAACTCCCATAGCGAGGGAAGTTAAAATCAAAAAAACTCGCTTCATGACAACACTTCGAGTTGAATTTTTTACTAGAAGATATCTCCAAAGTCAGCTTTCTTTTGAGTCGATTTTCGATTCAAATTTCGTGGGTCATATCAACGTACATGCCCCCCAAAACTTTGAAGTCGAAAAGCGATCAAAATAATCCCAAAAGCGACGAAGCATCACTTTGTAGACACCCCCATAGCCTAAAAGAAAAATTGAATATTCTCAAGAACCCATTTTAGAGAGAGACAGTCCCTTACGCTTCATCGGGATGCACGGGTCCTAATTTTTTCCCTCCATCTCCTGCGCCCTTGCCAAAAATGGAGGGCACTTCCAATTTTGCCGTTTCCTCATCTTTTGGCCTACGAAATTGGAATGTCCCCGAAGGCCGAATCTCTCCGCTCGAGAAGAATAGAAAGGTAACAGAATCCTGTTGTTTGCCGTTTAACAATACATCGGAAAAATGCAATTGGATCGAAGAAAACTGCGCCTGTTTCGATTTAGGCGGATCCAGGCAAATCGCTTGGAACGTCCATATTTTTCCATCCCGCTTCAAGATTCCTTCCCAATCGGCCTGCATATTGACGGCCAGCGCATGGGTAGTCAAGATCCGGGATTTAAGGTGCTCCAGATCTGTTTTAAATCGTCTTTTTTCGATAAACCCAAGCATCTTCCAGGTGATCGCTCCCGCCGCCATCAAAACAAGCGCAAGCCCCACCATGACCTCTAAAAGGCTAAAATGCCTACTCGTCCTCATCGACAGGGACTTCTTTATTTATTTTCTTCATATATCTATCATATGCAGGAGAGGTAATTTTGAAATCGTTTTTACTTTGAATGTATTGAATTACAAAATTAGACCCCCAACCATCTTGAACAATCTTTTCGCTGTTTTTCGCTAAATTGTATTTCTTCAAGTTCGCTGCTGGCTCTTTTGCGAGTTCGTCAGGCTTAACCCCTTCTTCCATGCAAATCAGAAGGAGATCGTGAAGCTGAGCCTTTGCCTGTTCCGTGCGGAAAGCGCGGCCTCGGTCCAGAGTCCCTTTCATATTGTATCCGATCGCTCCTGTGATTAGAGTAATCAGAAAAATGACGATCATAATCTCTAACAAAGTTAGAGCTCTTTTTTTTCTCTTCATAATAAACAACTCCCAAAGCTTAATTCAACAAGTCTCTAATTAACAAAGGTACTCACATCAGTAAGAGGTAAAAGGACTGACAATAAAATGAACCCGACTAATCCTCCCAGGAACAAAAGCAGAGCTGGTTGTGCGAGGCTGGCAAAATGAGTCAACGTCGTCTCCAATTCATCTTCGTAGATCTGGGCGATTTGCTGCATCGTAAATGAAAGTTTACCGCTTTGTTCAGCGATTCCAAGCATGCGAGGAATGAGCGGAGGGATCAGTGGATGGTTGGCAAAGGGGGCGGAAAGGGGCTCGCCTTGCTCGATTCTTTCTTCAGCACGGGCGATTACTTCCTCGAGGATGGAATGACGCATAACAGTGCGAGCTTGAGCAAAAGCGGTAATCAGAGGGAGTCCTCCTTCGAGGAGGGTGGCCGATGCGCGCGCAAACCGGACGAAGGCGATTTTTGCTAATAAATTTTTTAAGACAGGAAGCTTCATGCAGACCCTGAAAATCCGCTCTTTCCATTTTGTCGAGGTGGCAGCCGCCACGGCAGCCGTTCCCATCCCTGTCAAGCAAACCGAAAGAAAGAGTTTCGATTTGCAAGCGAAACGGCTTGCGGCGAAGACGATTTGAGTGAACGGATGAAGAGTGCGCCCTTCGAAGAGCTCCTGTAAGGAAGGAACGACGAAAAATAACAGGGAGGACAGCACGATAAGGCAAAACACGGCTAAAAGCGAAGGGTAGAGCAGGGCGGAAAGGATTTGCTTCCTGATATAAAGCTGCCGGCCTAAAAGCTGCGATAATTCATTCAGACAAGGGGCCAATCTTCCTGTTTTTTCAGCGTTCGCGACCATGGAAACATAGAGAATGTCGAAGGAATTTGAGTGACGGCCTAATGCGCGGGAAAGAGGATGGCCGGTCTTCACCCGTTCGCACAGATCGAGAAGGATCTTGTGAGGTTTCTGGCCCCGATATTTTTCTTCGAGAGCCGACAGCCCTTCGAAAAGAGGCAGTCCGGCTTGAATAAGCCGGGCCAAATCTCTCGTCAAAGCGAGCACTTCCGTTTTTGACAGGGGTTTTTGGATTTCTTTCTCGCTCAAAGGAGAGATCTTGATGACGATGATTTGGCGCCGGATCAATTTTTGTTTTGCATCTTGAAGGCTCTCGGCATCGATATTCGCCGCGATCTTTTTTCCACCTTCCGAAATAGCCTGGTATTGATAAAGAGGCATATTAATTCTGTTCTTCTGCAATGCGAGTTACGCGGAGTACTTCGGACGAGGTACTGATGCCGGCGGCAACGAGTTCGACGCCCCTTTCGAATAGGGGGACCATGTTCTGAAAAGACGCCGCTTTCTTGAGCTCTTCGGCATCCTGGCTTTTGAGAACTTGGGCCTTGATTTTCGAAGAGACCATCATCAATTCATAAATGCCGCACCTTCCCTTATACCCTGTTCCGAAGCATTGCGAGCACCCCGTACCGCGGAAAAGATGCCCTCCGTGAACCTCCTCCTTCTTAAGGCCGAGTTCTTGAAGCTCTTCTTTGGAGGGGATATATCCTGTCTTGCAATATGGGCAAATCCGCCTTACCAGCCTTTGAGCCAGGACGCCTAAGATAGAAGAAGCGAGCAGATAGGGTTCGATCCCCATATCAGCCAGGCGGGTGAGGGCGGAAGGAGCGTCGTTCGTATGCAGAGTGCTTAAAACAAGATGCCCCGTAAGGGAAGATTGGATCGCGATCTCGGCTGTCTCACGATCTCGGATCTCGCCGATCATGATCACATCGGGATCCTGGCGGAGGATATGGCGGAGTCCTTTGGAAAAATCGAGCTCGATCTTCCGGTTCACATTCATCTGGGAAATGCCCGGAAGTCGAATTTCGACCGGATCTTCAATCGTGACGATATTCATCTCCGCTGCATTCACTTCAGACAGGGCGCTGTAAAGGGTTGTCGTCTTACCGCTTCCCGTAGGACCGGTGACGAGGACGATCCCTTCGGGGGTATGAATCAATTTGCGGAACGCCTTCAGTACGGCCTCAGGCATCCCGATCCGGTCAAGTCCGAGCTGGACATTCCCTTTGTCGAGAATCCTAAGGACGATCCTTTCTCCATGGACAATGGGAAGCGTGCTGACCCGGAAATCGATTTCGCGTCCTCCAACTTTGAGTTTGATCCGGCCATCTTGAGGCAGACGATGTTCAGCGATGTCCATTTTCGCCATCACTTTGATACGGGTCAGAATCTGTTGCTGATATTCCCGGGGTGGGATATGCCGTTTTTGCAAAACCCCGTCGATCCGGTACCGGATCGACAATCCCATGTCTGTTGGCTCGAAATGGACGTCCGACGCCCCTTGCTGAATCGCTTCGATCAAGAAGGTATTGACGAGCCGGATGACAGGATTCAGGTCGGGCTGTTCCAAAAGATCGTATTCATCTTTTTGCTCTTCGCCTTCGTCCTGGGACGATTCTTTTTCCAGATCGGAAAAGAATCGTTTCGTCTCTTCCTCTTTTTGCTGATAGCACCGTTCGATGGCCGCCTCGATCACGCTCTTTGGGCAATAAATAGGGACCAGCGGTTTCTTGAGCAGGAGGCGGAGTTCTTCAAGGGAGTCCAAATCCAAAGGATCGGCGACGGCGACAGTGACTCCCTTCTCACTTTGAGCGAGAGGAAGAACCCTTTTTTGCTTGGCGAATAAGTACGGAATGATCGCAATTTTATCGCGCACGAATGAGAAGGATTCAATCTCTTCGTGAACCGGCAAGCCGAATCTTTCGGCAATGGATCGTTCGCTAGACATTCAACCTCAATACATATCGAAGAACATTTTCATGCTATTTTCAAATAGACTTTGGCGCTGTTGGTTCTTCGCTTCGTCGAGCCTTTCAAGAAATTCAGGGATATCCCCGGCGCGCATCTGGTATTCGCTTTGCCGGATCCGCCTCAAATCGTCGATCGGATTGCGGATGATCCGCGGCGTGATGAAGACGAACATTTCCGTATTCGTATCGGTCATTGTCGTTAGGCCGAATAGCTTCCCGATACCTGGAAGGTCTCCCAAAAAGGGAATTTTTTCTCGGCTATCTTCTTCCATTTTCCGTCTCAATGCTCCCAAAATTACTGTTTCTCCATCTGCGACGCATACCTGATTTTCGATATGGCGCCTATTGACTGGAGGCCTGTCGTTGTGGGTGAGGTGGGTCGTATCGAATTCGAGATTCGTCTCAAGCGTTACGAAACCGGACTGCCCCTCGCTATCTTCGGAAATATGGATCGTCGGGGTGAGATTGATCGTAATTCCATACTGCGCCCGCGTAAACGAGCGCTCGAAAGTGACGCCTCCCGCAGCGAGCTGTACGGGGATGGCGCCATTGTCGATCGAAATTTCCTCTACGATCGACACAATGGCAGGCGTCTGGTTGATGGCCAAAACAGACGGATTCGCATTGATCCGCACATCTTCTTGGGCCAGCAAGAAATTATACGTTAAATCAAAACCAGGTCCATCGTTGCCAGTCCTGCTGAACATGAACTGGAAAATCCCTTTATAAAGCCCTTTCTCTTCATTGTTGAACGTCAGGGCATTCTGAGTCGTATTGCTGGCGCTCGTCCCCAACTTGAGGAGATTGATTCCGATCTGCTTATGGTCCGTCAGTTTCTTCTCCACCAAAAGGACGTCGAGTTGCACCATCCGTTTGGGAACATCGAGCCTTTTTAAAAGAGATTTGATCTTGGCCAGCTCTTCTCTTCGAACAACCATGAGTACCGATGAGGTTTTGGTATCGACGATGAAATTGCCGAAAGAGTTTTTTTGGTTTTTGTCCAAGAGCGCAGGCTGTACGAATGGAGCCGTCGCAGGCAGGATCGGATTATACGGGATATTCGCAGGGGGGTAGAGAGGCCCTGGGAGCTGCCCCGGTTCTGCGACAGGGATAGGAGGAGAGACGGGAGGAGGAGCAGGGGGTGCTGCGATTTCTACTTTTCTTTCGAAATTCGACCCGATGAGAGAATCGTATACTTTTTCTAGGACCGAAGCAATATCTTCAGGATTGGAGTGTTTACAGGAATACCAATAGATCACCTTTTCGCTTGGATCTTCAAGCTGAGCTTCTAAATCGCACAAAATCCTGTGGCCCCGGTCTACCGTCTCAGTTTCTCCAACTAAGACCAACCCTTGTGGCAACGTGAGAATGGAAAGTTCGTCAGCAGCGGAAGGGTAGAAAGCGGGTCGGCCTTTAGCGCCCGGATCGGAAAAAACCGCCTTCAGGACTTTTTCGGCCTCGGCCACACTGATCTTCGTCACATTGAACAGCCGGACGACTTTTCCCTTTCCCTTGTCCCAGATCGCATTGTATAGCCCGATGAGCTTTTCAATTGTATCGCGGGTAGAAACAAGAGCGACTTTCGAACCGATCGATTGAACGGTCGTTTGTTTCGGATCGGAAAAACGCTCGAAAAACGATTGCACGGATCGGAGCTGCTCCGCTGGAGGAGAAAAGACGTAAAAAAGACGGGCTTGGTTGGGGAAAAGATGCAAGTCCTGTTCTCTTGAAACAATCCCTTGGATGGCCGAAGGATCGAGCTTGAGGATATAGAGCTGTTTAGCAAAGGCGTTGAGCTTTTTCGCCCCGACGCCGTTTTGCGCTAAGATGATTTCGATCATTTCGCTCCACGACTCCCGAGGAAGAGGAACGCTGGAGAATAAGCTCAGCTTCATTCCGCTCAATTCCTGAGGAATGATATACAGGTGGTCGCTCGCTCCATATTCCATGATCAGTTGGGCCAATGTCGTTTCGCCAACATCCCAAAGGGCATAAGCGCCATCTTCAGCCGAAGATTCACGGACAGCGGCGGACCGCCATTTTTCTTCTAAAGAGGCAATCTCCCTTTTCAACGACTTTACTTCGAGAAGCAAATTTCGGTACTCTGCCTCCTCTCCTCCCAGTTCAGACAAGGCTGAGGCTTTTTCAAATTTATCCTTTAGACTG
>JABDHH010000025.1 GCA_013285585.1 Chlamydiota bacterium | reverse complement strand
CCTTGTAATGCATCGGAAAAACTCTTGCTGAGAAGAATCGTTGAACCTTCATAATTTAACGCGTCTGTATTGCGCATTTCATTTTGATCGAGGGTGTAAACCGTAAACTGATCGGGATCGGGAGATTGCAATCTTTTTGCAACTTCTCGTGCTTTATTTGTAGCGTATTCATTTTTATGTTTGTTAGCTAGATCTAGGGCCTCCAGTTCGTGAGCATGGCTGCCTCTGATGGGGCCGAGTTCAGAAACTGCCGAGTTGAATATGTGGTATAAATTATTTGAAATTGTTTCGCCTATATTTCCGAAGAGCGAGACTAGGATTGCAGATGTTGTTGCCACAATTGTTGATGGGATTATTGCCATTGCTTCTCTTTTTATTTATACATTAAAATTAAATTATAAGTTAACTTGAATTATAAGTCAATATTTTTGATAAATAGTATAAATTATTTACACACGGAAGTTTTCGCTAAAATTATCTCAAGATTTTTTTTTAAAGACTCCTAGCTGGCAAAAAGAGGTCTATAGAATCTCAGCGAGATTTTCTTTGCTCTTCAGCGGAGCGTAAATTTGGCTGCGAGAGTAGCAGAGGGCTTTGGCCCGATCGGCAAAGGGAAGCGCATCGAAAATGAACATCTCCCTTTTCCATGCGAAGGCGTCTTTCGCTTTCTTCCACACGCAATGGAGCGGAAGATCGACCTTTGCCATCCGTTTCATAAACGAAAGCTTCATGGCCATCATCCCAGTATAAGAATAGCGGTACTGTACGGTAGCATCGGCATCGAAGTATTCGACAACCTCGATCCTTCCCTCTCTCTCCACTAGCGCGCCCATCGCATCGCCCGCCTTTCTTTCGATGCATTTCAGAGCCGCATCGGCATCGGTTTTGCGCACAAACGAAATAAAAACCGGATCGGCCGGATCGGCCAACCGATTTTCTACAGGGACGATCGAGATGAGATCGATGCCTTTTTTTTCAAAGAGATCGATCATTTTCGATTCGGCAAATGATTTAAAAACGCTTCCATTGCCATCGGGAGCCAAAATCCCGAGCGGCCGTTTTTTTTCATCGAGCATGGGAAGCAATCCCTGCTGAAAAAAACCCACTTCGCGTTCAAAAAACCTATGCTTTTCGAAAAACGCCACCGTCTCTGCGTGATTCAAAGGAGAGGTCATCACGGCAATGGGAATGTCGACAGGTATTTGATCACAGATCCATTGGAACAAGCTTTTTTCGCGCACTTGGAATGTTCCCTTCGGCCCCGTCAGGCCCAGGCGGCTTCCCTGTCCGCCTGCAAGAAGGATCACGCCTATACCGCGCTCGGTGCGGTTTGGTGAATTTGGACTGGCTGCGACTTTGCCAAATCGGCCCTCCTCGTCACCCTTCCCACTCGGGGAAGGTCCTCCTCGGTCGGGTCGCTCCGCTTCAATTTGGCCTTGTCTCATAGAGTCCAATTTGACCAAACTTTCCTTTGCGCGGTATATTTTTTGGATAGACCCGGGTTCGATCTCAGAGTCACGCGGGCATGTCAGAAGAGGCTTCGCGGGGAAAATACGATCGATCACCTCCTTGGCAGATACGGAGGAGAGGTCGCGCTTTTCTCCGATAAGAGGGCAATGGTTTAGCGCCTGGTTGGGGGAAAAGACCCCTTGCTTCAAGATGCCGTGGTCCGGATCGGCCCAAAGAGAGACGATTCGAATAGGAAATTGAGCATCGAGATAATAGAGCATCGAAAGAATTCCGGAATCGGGCAAAATCGCGACTTTGCAGCGGTTTTTGACGATGGAAAGCAATTGGAACAGGCTCGTTTTGCCTCTCAAATCGATTACATTTTTAAAAGGAAATTGCGGTTGCGACCCGAACCCGAAACATAGCACTTTGACATTTTGCATCTTCTCGAGCCGCTCGAACAGGTCGCGCCAACGGTCGGGCGGCCAATTGCGCCACAGTCCATAGTTGGTTTCGGCAACGGGCTGAACGCAGATGTAAGTGTAGCCGTCAGGCAGATCGAACGATTTCCAAAGATCTTCGTAAACGGGATCCCATTTTAATTTCGGAACGAGCGTTCCTCTCTGCCACCGGACCCAATCGGTAGGGCTCGGACGCTCGATGATCAAATCAAAATGTTTTGGATCCAGGCCTATTTTTCCAAGCGTTTCTCGGACAGATTGTTTTTCGCCTCGCTTCCAATTGGGGGCTGCAAGGATGCGGACGTTCTCGAGCATCGTAAAGCCATCCTGCAAATTCTCCCGCGTCAAGAAGGTGATTTCAGCATTTGGGACAAATTCGCGGATCCGGTGGACGATGGCATATAGCCCGAGAGCGATATCTCCAAGGCCCCGGTTCCAGCCGAGGAGGATTTTCAAGCACCCTTTTCTCGCCGCTTTCCGCAGCATCCGATCAAGAGGGTTTGGCAAGAAGAGACGGGAAATGGTCCTAAACACGCAAAAGTTCCCGCGCTTTTTCTACGACTTCTTCTACAGTGATATTGTTCATGCAGCGGAAATCGATCGGGCAGACCCGTTTGAAGCAAGGCGAGCAGCTCGCATGCTTATTGATCACAGCATCGGGCTTCCCATAGGGGCCGGTCGCCCGTTCGTCCGTCGATCCGAAAAGAGCGATGAGCGGAGTATTGAATGCCGCCGCGATATGCATCGGGCCGCTATCGTTCGTCACAAGAAGATCGCAATCTTTGATAATGCAAGCCAATTCGCGCAGCGATGTAACTCCGGCCAAGTTCATGGCCTGTTCGGGCAGCCCTTGGCAAATCTCGCGCACTAGGGTAAATGTCGATGCGTCGCCAAAAAAAACGACGTACCCTTCTTTCAGCAGCTCCAATGCCAGCGCGCGGAACCGGTCGGGAGGCCAGCATTTGGCCGATCCATAAGCGGCTCCCGGATTGATCCCGATCAGTTTTTTTCCGGGCACATATCCTCTCTGGTAGAGGAGCTGCTTCGATTCATCGACTTCCTTTTTCGAAACGTAGAGGCGGGGCGCCGTCTCCGAATGGGGCACGTCCAATGGATAAAGCAACCTTTTATAAAGATCGACCTGGTGCATCTTTTCTTTCGGCCAAAAAACCGGGTCGGTAAGAAGAAGCCTGCGCAAATGGGCCGAATAGCCGATCCGCCTCGGCACTTTCCCTTGCCAGCACCACCAAGCGGAGGAGAACGAATTCGTGAGCAGCACGGCAGTATCGAATTTTCCCGTTGCGATCTTCGCGATGATATTGCGATGTTCTTGGCGCCTGAGGAATTTATTGGGAGGCCGGGTAAAGCAAAAGAGTTCATCGATTGCCGCGTCTTGCTTCAAAAGCTCGGAGATCGGCGTGCGGCACATAGCAGTGATCGTTGCTTTCGGGAAAGCGGCGCGCAGATCGGCCAGAATCGGCGTTCCCATGACAAGATCGCCAATCCAGTTTGGCATTCGCACCAGGATATTCCGAGACTCTCGCGACATAAGCCTCCCATATAAGGCCCTCACAGTATAGCGGACGGGACCGAGGCTGTCCATACCAATGGACAAAGTCCAGTACTACCAAAAATACTGGCATCAATATCGAAATTCATCATCAATTTTGTTCTCGGTGTACTCGGAAATTAAAATATTTTCCTCACGAAATAAGGTCGCTCTTTGATAAATTAAATTGTTTATAATAAAATATTATTCAGTTTCCCTATTATTGATTTGTCTGTAAAATAACCAGAAATTATACAGGACAATTTAACATGGCCATTAATCTTTTCCCTAGAATCCCGTTTAGGCCGATCGCGAACATTCTGATCGAGCCTTTGATCCTGTACAAAGCCGTCCAATGGATCCAAGAACTAAATGTTCAGCCCTATTTTCTGAATGCTTTTTCCCATTTGAAGAATTTTTTTTCATTGGGATCGGCCCAATCAAAAGATGGGATTGGATTGCAGAAGTTCATGGAAGGGGAAGAGAGCCCGGTGTCAGACAGGACCTTCCAACACGTCTTGGGCGAAGAGTTCGGCAAAGACACAGGACTGGAGGGCAACAACCCAGTGGTGATGACCGGCCATTTTCTCGATGTACTTCAGGCGCGGATTCAGGCGATGGAAGGGATGCCGGATTGCGGCCAGATGGATCCTTTCTGCCGCAATTTCCTGCTCCCGGCGGATAAAAGCGCTTTATCCCATTATCGGCAGTTATCCAGACAAATGGAGACGGCGATAGGCCTGAGGGCGGTGTTCGAAACCGGATCTTCCCATGAATTTTATGTGAATTTTTCGGAAGAAGCCGAAAAGCTGCTCCCGGGCGAGTCGTTTTTTTTCCAAGGGGGCTGGGTCGTTAAAGGCATGCAGGGCGGTCATGCGCTTGTCTACGAGATCATCAGGGAACAAAAGGGGACGTTCGCTTTCCGCGTCTACAACGGAGGCGACGGGATGGAAACATATCACTTCCAGACCCTCGACGCATCGGGGAAAGCGATGGCGCTTCGCTTGGTCGAAATCGAGGGGATCCAGAAAGAAAAGCTCCTCAGCCCGACGTTTCTTCAAGCCTTGCAAGAATTGCACAGCTCTCCTCCCTATGGCGAAGCCTCTTGGCAATCAGAAGAACTCTATGAATTTCTCATACGGCTTTTAGAAGGAAAAGTGAGTCTCAAAGCTTTTGACAGAGGTCAATTACAAGATGTGAATGCGGTAAGCCATTGTACCTTTCTCTCTTGGGCAGCCCTCTTTCACCAATATATGGGCATTCAGGGCAATGCAGAGCGGTTTTCGTTTGAATTGGGCTTGAAGACTTTGCACGACTATTACCTACAAAACAGGGACCGTCTGAACGACAGAAGTATTTTCAACCAGCTTTATACAGGGGTTTGGGGAATTCTGAACCAAGGTCTCAAATCGATGCAAAATAGCGAGTCTTTCAAAGAATGGCTCAAGCTCATGCGGAAAATTCTGAGCCAAAGGCTCAAATCGATGCAAGACAGCAAGTCTTTCAAAGACTGGCCCAAGATAATGAGGACAGCGGAGATGATCATTGAAAGGTCGGTAGCCACCGCGATATCGAAATCCTTTGAATATTTTGCTTGGGAAGAAACAGGAGCCCGGAATCTTGCGCAAAAAGGAGCGGAAAAATTCGCAAAACTGACTAACGATCAACTTCAGAAAGGGGTGATTTCGAAAGAAGAAGCGGCCTACGCATTGAAGATCGTCGCGAAGATTCAAGAAGAACTAAAAGCAGCTAGCGAAAAAAGGGTGCCTCCGATCCCAAGCTCTTCTTTTTCTTTCGATCGCTTCCCTCTCAATGCCTGGGGAACAGTCGGCCTGAGTCAAAATGAAACAAGTTCCATAGCCCTCTGGACGCCGAAAGAGATTCAGGTCGCCCCCTTTTGCAAGATGACCTTTCGAGAAGATCTTGACGATTTGGCGGTCAAAGTCTGGAACGCCAATGAAGAGAAGCGTTTTCCCGAAGCGATCCGGGCTGTGCAGCAGTTCGCAAGACAAATCCCGATTCAATGGCTGGACAATCCCTCCCAGACAGAATTCATTTCGAAAGAAGAAATACCTGAAATCGTCTCGAAGTTCGCGGAATTGAGCAAAGCCCATTATTTCAGCTTTCTAAGCGATCCGTATCATGCCGAGCATCTCAAACCTGTGGATATGTTGACCCAAATCAAGTTAGTCGCCTTAGGGGATCTCCTCTCGAAGAAATTGCCGGCGCATCTTTTTCCCACCTTGGTCCCAATTGGATATGAAGCCATTTTAAAAGGATCGACGAATCCGGTGGTGGTTTTCGACCCGCTTTGGTCTAGCCAAATGAACGCCTTAACTTCCTATTTTTCTGGAAACGATCGGCAGTTTTGCTTCGCCGACAACATGAAGCCCGTCGATTTGACCAAGGATGCGCAAAATGAGAGAGGGCTGTGCCAGAACAATCACTGTTATCATCGGAAAAATTTACAATCGAAATCATCATCGCCATACCTAAACGCCATCTTAGACTATTTGAACCGACCTTCAGTCCAAACACAAATCCAAGAGCAGTTCCCGTCCATCTATGCGAAATCGCCTCTTGAACAAGCGCTTTTTTTTGCTTATCCCAGGTCGGACGATCCGTCCCATCCGTCCAGGCAAATCCTCGGCCCTTCCTTCTATGCGATGCGCAATCTCTATGAAATCAACCAACTGCTCTTCGATTATAGGAGCACGCATCGTGATTCGGATCCAACATCAACTTTTGGCGCCAAACAAGGCGAGGGCTTGGCAGCTCGGCTCCACTTTTTTTATCAAAAAGATCCCTTAAATCCAGACAAAGATTTTTGGGTGGAAGAGAGAACGGCATTCGGCATCCAAACCCTATATGGATTCTGTACACCTACAGCGAACTCCTCCTCGACTGGGCTGCTGCTCATGAATGGCGACGAATTGCCCTTGGCCCCGTTCCATGACCGTGACAGTATCCAGCGATCCCAATACCAAAGATTCGATTCCCTGGGTACTGGTTTAGAGGAGAGCCTCGTTTCCTCTTTTTATCGCAGGAACTTACGCGATAGAAAAAGAGTAGCGGAAAGGCTGGTTGATAAATATAACAGGGGGTCCGGTGATGAGATGCCAACCATGACCACCCAAGAGAAAGCCGATCTTTGGGGCTTGAGCAGCGTTGCAAATCTGCAGATCCAAGAGACTTTTGGATATTTTCAAAATCATCCCGGCCTATTGAAACGCCCCCAATATCAAAAATTCTTCAAAAAGCTGATGTTCGAAAGAGATTTTCTCATGCGAGAACTCAGCCTCGCCTCTTCTCAGCCGTCTATTCTTGTAGAAGGGCTGGCAAGCTTCTGCCGCGATCAATACCACTTGCAACTTGCTTTAGGCGATGTCCAAACGGCTGCCTACTTCTTGGAACTCAACGCGTTGTTTGCCTACTATGCCGATACGGCGATGAAAGAACAAGCCCAAGCTTACCCTCCCGATTTCCACCCTTCTTTTCTCAACACGGCTGAAGAATGCGCTCATCTCTTGTCGTTTCCCAACTTATCGGAAGAAGAGCAAACGCAGATCCGTCTTGTCCGAAGCTTGAGCTACGAGCCGAAGGAAGCGCTCTCTCTTGATGAAGCAGAGCATTTGTTGGCAAGTGCCGTTTTTCTCAACGCATTTCCCGAAATCGGACCCCCTCTCACTACAGACCAACAGCAATTTCTCAAAAAAACACCTTATCCGGTCCGGTCGGAGATGACGGGAAAACTGAAGCGGATCGAAGCGCTGCTTGCCCGCTTCCACTCTCAGATCCGGACGTTGATCGAAAGCAAAGGCAGCGAAGTTTTGAACCGGATTTTGCTTCAGTTCTATCCTAAAGAAGAGGGGCGATCATGGAACTCCGCTCCATTTTCCCGCTACCAATCGGACGATGGGCATTTTGCGATCGATATTGGACGCGGAATTCTAACAGAAAGAGGAGGAAAGCTCCGACAACTGCCTTTCTCCATCAGGGATCATCCGCTTGTTGTTTCGGAATGCGGAGAGAAAGAAACGATTTTCGGAAGAGAAATCGGAGCCGGGATTTGGGAATTTTCCAATGGGCACAAGAACCGGTATATGCTGGTCGGCGATCAGGCAATGTATCGGCAGATCGAAGGGAAATGGCACAAGAAAATTTCTCAACCCATCCGTCTTCCCCTCTCCTTAAGCGAGGGCCGTTCCTTCTGGCAATTCGAGGAAGACCCAGTTTTGATCTATGGGGCTCAAGGAGAAGAGGCGCGGATCGAGCGGGATCCGTATCCTCCGCCTCCGCCACTGCAAATGATTCCGGAAGAGACAGCCACGGTGTGGAACAATGGGCTCGTTTTGGAAAACGCCTTTGAACAGTCCAATACTCACTTCTTGAAAACATTCGCTGAGCCGGAAGATTTGGCAATTTGGAAAAAAGAAGGGAGCCAGGAGGCCGAGCGGATCGATCTCCCCTATTATGGCCTCCATTTTCATTTGGAAAAAAAGCGCCTCGCATGCCAAGAGCTGAAGGGATTTAGGATCGCAAAGATCCAGCAAGGCCCACGCGTTGTCGACCGGTATTTAGTTTTGGAAAATGGGAGCGGTGTCAAGACCGTTCTGATTCCCAATGGAGCTCTTGAGAAGGAGTACGGGGGGAGCCTCACGCCTTTTTACCGTTTCAAAAAGAACGACGAACCGACGAAATTCTTTCGCTACGATTGGCATGGGAAAGAACTAACACCTCAGACGATCGGAGGGAGGCTCCATTTAGCTCTCCTCTATCTTTCCAAACACGAATATGAATCAGCGAACGCCCTTTTCGAACCGCTCCAATCGCACCTCCGCCCGTATAACGATGAAGAAAAAAAGCAACTCTTGGCTCTTGCCTCATTCGGCTCTGTGAATGGCGATCTCCATCCACGCGCCGTCGCAATCCGGACAAAAGCGCTCTATTTTCTCAAGCGCAACCAAAACAACTCATTTTTACCTCTCAAAACGCAGAAAGCCGAACAGGACTATTTCGACAAACGCTCCGAGATGCCCGCATCTTTCCGGCTAACGGAAGAAGAAGAAACGTTTCTTTTCCCTTCCTCGTTTTCTTCTCCGCTCTCGAATAAAATCTTTGCCCAGTCTTCTTACACCCGTTCCGATTTCAAAATGCCCGATCCAAATTTCGAAGTTCTCGCGATGGGAGATCAAAGCGCATGGGGACTAGAATTTCTTTCAGCCGCTTGGGAAAGTCCTCTGGAAATTCACAAGTGGAAAGGAACGAGTCTGCTTCGGCAAAAATCTTTGGTGAAGAACTTCATCGAATTATATGGCCTCGCCCGTTCAGCGCCTCTCTCTGAATCTTCCGCGTTGAGGATGCTCTCTCTCCTCTCTCACGGTTCTTTCCAAGCTTCTTTGCCACTCGAAAGACTAAAAGAGGAGCTCCAGTCACAGCTCCGTCTTGCCTTGATTGGAAACAGCAAGAGCGGGGAGAGGTGGGTCGCCGCCATTTTAGCCATGGTGTTGCAGAACCCCGAATCTTTTCCAAAGGCAGAATCGGTCGACTTGCGGATGAAGAAGTGGATGCAGGACTCTAGCTCTAAGGGAAAGAAAACATCTATCGACCCTGAACTCGAGATCCAGCTATGTAATCCGGCCAAAGATTGGGTCAAGCAGAATGGCGCTTCTTTCGCAAAAGGGATCCAATTTTCCGACTCTCCAAGCGAAGAGGCGCCCTGGGCTGCAGCCCATCAAACGGCTCCAAAAAAGGAGCCAGCCCCTTTTGCTTCATCGGCTCGCCTCTTACAGCCGCAGTGGGATGGAGTGCTGATTCCCAATCTGGGCACCTATTTGGAAACCTTGCCCCTGAATCCTGAAATGAAGGCCAAAAGGGAGGCCGCCATCGCCCGTTTAGAATCCCTTTTCCAAAATCTACCACAAGAAAAATTGGCAAAGAGGACATTCGAAGAGTTCCTTGCCAAGCTGAAGCAGTTCCACAGCTCTCCGGTAGAATACCAGATCCGTTCAGGAGCCGATTTACAAGGCTTGCATCGAAAATTATCTCAAGAAGCGGAGCGGATGGCTGAAGAGCTGGAGCTTGAAAAAGAAGAGATCGTCGCTTTTGCCAACCGACCTCCTAAGAATACAAAAGAGGCCCTTTCCCGCAATCTCCAAGCCCGCAGCGGAGATTGGAAGGAGATGGAACTTCCTCAAATCCTCCTCACCCTTTTTACGAACGATGCCAAGGTCATGCAAAAGGCAAACCCCTCCCTTTCGGAAATGGAAATCCACGAGCTCTTCCAAAAGAGCGCCCACTATCTTGTGCGCGCTTGCCGCCACCAGCACGCCATCCGAATCCAGAAAGCGATCGAAGAAGTCGAAAAGGCCGCCCGGAATTCTTCTCAGGATTTACCTAGCGTGCTGAAAACATTTGCGGATATCGCAAACTCAAAGAGGGGGTACGATATCACCCGGCATCCCGAGTATCTCATATTCGAGCATGCCTACGATCTTCTTTTGAGGCCGAACCAAATCGAGAGCCTTCAGCGATTGAAAACGAAGGGTCTTTCTCCGAGCCAGCAACATGAACTCGGGATTGCCCTCGAAATGATCATGGGATCAGGAAAAACGGCAGTGCTCCTCCCTTTGACCGCCTTGCTTGAGGCCGATGGAGAAGAGATCCCTGTCGTCGTGATGCCCGAAACGCTCGTCGCCGACATGAGTGAAATGCTCGACCGCCAGTTCAGGGCGGTGGGAAGGTCGATCGATCTCGTCTCAATCGACCGAGACACTCATCTCGATCTGCCGGCTCTCCTCGAGCGGTTCGAATCAGCTAAAAAAAGTCGGAAGGTCATTGTGATGACCAGCACGACCGTCCAAAGCTTCTTTTTAAAATGTATCGAAGCCTTTGCTTCAGGAAACGCTATTCAGGTAGGGGCTTTCCGTAAGATCCTTCAGATTTGGCGATCTTCCGGCCAGGCGACCCTCGATGAGATGGACTTAATCCTCGATATCCTCAAGTCCCATCATTTCACTATGGGCTCGAATCAGCCTCTGAAAAAAGAGATCATCTCTACCGTATCGGATCTTTTCCTCTTGCTTACCACTAACCCGCAAATCCGCTCCCTCCTCAACCTCCCGTTCCTCCCCTCCAAAAGAGGGCAGCCTTACACTCCAGCAGTGTACACAAAAACGATCCAACCGCTTCTCATCGAAGAGGTGATGAAAGGGCATTTTTCGGTTTCCAATCCCGAATTGCAAGCATTTTTCCAATCTTTAAACAGTCAAGAAAAACAATGGATACGCGCCTATCTCACCGAAACGCCCGATAAAAAGGCGTTCGCTTTCGTAGAGGCTCTCTCTTCATTGGCGCTCAAAAATAGCTTGGCCGTTCTCAAAGAAGAAATCAGTTCGCTCCTCCCTCTGACCATGAAAAAGCAGATCGACGAACACTATGGGACAGCGCCGGCCGGCTCCACCTCTTCCCAAACAAAGTGGCTGTCGATCCCCTATCATGGGAGCAACAACCCCGCCTTGCGCGCCCAATTCGGCACCGATTTGGAAATTCTCAACTACTCGATCCAGCAATATCTGGCAAAGGGCCTACCCCTCGAGCTCTTGGAAGACGAGATCCAGTCGCTGCGCAAAGATGCGGTGGAATTCCTCAAAAATCACCCGGACAGCGGTTGGAATCAATCTCCCGCATCCCTTGCTTTTCAGCGCCTTTGCGGACCGCTCCAGTTCGATCTCTTTACTCTCTCAAATACGCAAACAATCGAACTCCTCGAACAGATTAACCGGACTCCCTCTTTGACGTTCGACCTGCTCCAAAAGAGCGTTCTTTCTCAAGTGAAGAGAGCTCCTCAGCAGATCAATACCAACGCCCAGATCTTCTCGATGCTCTTCAAACGGCTGAAAGGGTTTACCGGCACAATGTGGAACGCCGAGACCTTCCCCTTGGCATTTGCTCAGTACTATTTTTCCGATACCGATGTCAAAACCATGGTCCTTCTGATGGAACAAGCGGGGAGCGTCAAACCAACCCTTCTTCCGAATAGCGTTGAACATTTCCATGAGATCCGCGGCGCGCTCCAAAAGATCTTCGAAGGACGCCCTATCGAGTCTTTAGCGGACGGGGGAGGGATTTTCCGCAACTTCGAGAACGAACGGATCGCAAGGGAACTTCTCGCTCTCCAGCCAAAGGATGGGTATAAAGGGATTGCCTTCTATGACAAAGAAAATCATCTCATGGTCTTAGAAAAAGGGAAAAAGGAGCCGGTGCCCTATTCGCTTTCTGATTTGCCTAAAATGAAACTCGCAGCCTATTGGGACCAAAAGCATACCACCGGATCTGATGTGAAATTGGCGCCCCATATGCATGCCGTTGTGACCCTTAGCCGACACACCTTGTCGCGCGACCTGCTCCAAACGGTCTGGCGCTTGAGAGGATTGGAAAATGGTCAAACCGTTTCTTTCGCCCTTTGTCAAAGCGATGCCGACGTCATGGCCGCGACTCTCGAGGCAGAAAGCGGCAGGGATCCGAAGATTCCCCTAGAAACCGGCGACTTGATCTTCTACACGCTCTATAGCCAAAGTCAAAGGCAAGGCACCGACAACTACCGCGCTCTGAAGCAAAAAATGCAAAATGTCTTGATCGATCCTTTCATTGGGCTCCTCTCCGACCTTTCCATTTCAGACCAAGAGGCGATCCAGGCTTTCAACGCTACGCAGAGCCTCTTTGTCTCTTATACTGGCGAAAATCCCTATCATGCCATCGGACATCTCAAGGAGACGGCATCCAGCAGGACTGTCGTCCAAGAAATAGTGGAAAAGCTCCTCGAATCGAAACCCTTCCAATATTTCCGAACAAACCCCCGTTTCAACGCTAAGGAAATGGAAATACGGATCACCCAGATCGCAGAAGAAGAACTGAACCGACTGCCCGAGACTCTTCCGCGCAACACTCCCTATGAACAGGAAGTCGAAATTGAATCGGAATTGGAAAAAGAGAAAGCAACAGAAACCGAGAAAGAAACAGAAACAGAAATAGAAAAGGAAAAGAAAGTGTCTCATACGAGGGCACTCCCTGCATTTGACTGGACTCGCCCCCAATTTATCCAAAGCTATTTCTCTCCTGCCTCTCAAGATGAAATTCTCCAAATCAAAACTAAAGATAGTAACAACTCTTTCTTTTCCATAAGGGACGCTCTTGCCCTGTTTTCCGAAACGGCCAAGGATGGCGCCCTATTCAGTGACGATCTTTTATCCACCTCCAGTTTCTGCCCGGTCTATTCTAGAGAAGACACTCTCTACAAAAGTTACGATTTTGTTCCGCTCGGCAAGCGCCAGGATACAAGTCAGCACCTCTTGGTGATCCAGGATAAGGCAAATCAAAAGATCCGCGTTTCGATGGTCGATTTGCAAGACGCTGATCAATTTGCTGCCTGGCTGGAAAAGGACCGGAAAAATCCTGAAGAAGGCCCGCGCGATGTTAAGGTCTGTCTCTATCACATGAAAAACGGCATCTATCGGCAGGGGAGCGATCCCATCGATCCCGCTGTTTTAGAAACCGATCCCGACTTCCTCCGCCTGAAAATCCAGGCGAAATTCTACAACGGCGCTCTTACCTATTCGGACAAAGAACTCCCCTATCTCCAAGCATGGATCGACTCGAAAGGCAAAGAGACCCTGCGAGAGCTATTCAAAGAGAAGATCCTCACTTGGAAACCGACGACGAAACGAGC
>JABDHH010000024.1 GCA_013285585.1 Chlamydiota bacterium | reverse complement strand
AAATTATTTATTAAATTACGGTCGTCAAGTTTACTCAACCTGCACGTCCTTGCGTGATAGAACTCTAGCAGCTTGCCAACAGATTGGCCAGCGTGCAAGGTATGAAGCATATGAGAGGGGAGTGCCTCTTGTATACAGGATTGCTCATCCAAGGCTTTTCAATATCATCTTCCGATTGCTTGCAGGCGTTTCTATCGAAGAGACGAAAAACAAAGAGTTACATCTGGCTGCACGCTTAGGGACTACTCGAGATGTTGCCGCAATTCTTGCCAAGGGTGGTGCGGATGTGAATGCTAAAAATTGGAAAGGCGAGACTCCTTTGCACTTGACTGCGCTGAAAGGAAACAGCGCAGGTTGCCGCCTTTTACTCGAGAAGGGAGCCAAGGTCGACTCACATACCTCTGTCGGTGCTAGTACTCCTTTACATTTGGCTGTAAGAAGAGGTAAGACGGATGTAGTTCGAACATTGGTTGCTGCGGGCGCTGATATGAATGCTAGGAATTCTGATGGACTCATTCCATTGCAATATGCTCAAAGCATCGAAATCGCTCGAATCTTACTCGACGTCGAATCTCATCCCGCCTTCGCATCTATCACAACTCTTCATGATTACTGTGATAAAATGTTTCCGGCATCTAGAAATGAATTGCCAAAAGATTGGGAAACATGGTTAAAAAAAATAAAAAGAGGAAAAGATCCTTTTAAAGAGCTGGGCGAAGTCTTTGCAAAATGCGGGCAAATGTCCTTTGAAAAAAATCTGGAGACGCTGGAAAAAACCCTTCAAGGGGTACCCTCTGTCCCTCCAACTCTCGAATCCATTGTTGAATATCTGATTCATGATTCTCCCGTGTTTGCCAAAGCTTGGGCTTTGGTCAATCGCGATGGGAAATTGAATTTAATAGAAATCACTACAGATTTTGGAATAGGCAATCAGAAATTTGCTCCCGCATATTATGATGGTCAATCACATGCAATCAATATTAATAAACACTTGGATATTGATTTGAAAACGTATTTTGTTATTTTTGAGCTAATGAACGCTTTGCAAAGAGAAAGCCGCTGGCTGATAGAGCAATTAGCAAAGCATGGAGAATTGAGCCGCGAAGAGTATGCGTTATTAATAGAACATCTGGAATATGCAACGCTGTGCTGGACTCACCGAATCACCGGAATATCGTTACCCGACAACTTTAACTTTGCCGAAGTTTGGAAACTTCATAATATTCCTCCCCAGGTAACTGGGTTCAAAGGACTTTCCCCTCATGCAGATACGTACCGAACGATCTGGGATTTTGCCTTTGCAGCCCAGTATTTTAAAAAGCATCCGGAAATGGACATCGCCTTTCGTAAATCGTGGAATTCGAATCGAAAAACATCCAGACCTTGAATAAACCAACAAATCGAAATTGATTATCCCGATCCTCGTGAGAAAACCATTCTCTGAATTTTTGATTCACCGGTCCTAAGATTGTGGACAGCTTCTCAAGTATTCAATCCAGGCTGCATGCCGTTCGGATTAGGAGCGGGATGAGGGATCGTATTCTGGGCCGGAAGGGGTGGGGGCGGCGGAGGAATCTTCATCTGCAGCTCGTCAGCGGCTTTAATCCGCGTCCGCTTGATATCCGCATTCCAAGTTCCTTCCATGATCTCTTTGACATCGGTGGCATCGAGAGTCTCGAACTCCATCAGCATATCAGCCATGAGCTGCACTTTGTCGCGGTTGTCTTCAAGAATTCCCAAAGCTCGCTTATGGGCCGTTTCGATCAATCCTTTGACTTCCACATCGATCTTCTGAGCCGTTTCCTGAGAGTAGCTCTTTTCGTGATAGCCGGACATGCCGAGATATTGGCCCGACTCTGTCCGCTCGTCGTAAAGGACAGCGCCAAGTTCATCACTCATGCCCCATTCGCAAACCATGCTGCGGGCGATCTTGGTCGCTTGCATGATGTCGTGCTGGGCGCCGGAAGAAAGGTCTTTGACGAAGATCTCTTCCGCGGCACGGCCACCCATCAAGACGACGAGTTGGTCAAGAACTTCTTTTTTCCAATAGCTTAACCGATTTTTTTTGGGCATGAAGTGGGTCGCTCCAAGAGAAAATCCACGGGGAATGATCGTAACTTTTTCTACCGGATCGCTATGTTTGACGATGAGTCCGGCGATTGCATGGCCCGATTCGTGGAAAGCAGTGGTCCGTTTCTCATTTTCATCCATTTCCAGACTGCGCCGTTCTTTGCCGAAGCGGACCTTATCGCATGCTTCTTTGACCTCCGCAGACGTGACAGCTGAGCGGCCTTTCCTCGCTGCGAGAAGCGCGCCTTCGTTCAGAATGTTCTCCAGGTCGGCGCCGCTTGCTCCGGGAGTGCTACGGGCGATATCCTGCAGTTCGACTGATGGGTCGATTTTGATTTTGCGAGCATGAACCTTTAAAATTTCATAACGGCCTTTCACATCGGGAAGGTCAAGCACGACGCGCCGGTCGAACCGGCCTGGGCGAAGAAGCGCACGGTCGAGGATATCAGGCCGGTTGGTCGCGGCCATCAAGATCACCCCTTCCTTGGTATCGAAACCGTCCATTTCGACAAGAAGCTGATTGAGCGTCTGTTCCCGTTCATCGTGGCCCCCGCCGATACCGGCGCCTCGGTGGCGTCCGACAGCGTCGATTTCATCCATGAAAATAATGCAAGGCGCGTTTTTCTTCGCTTGGTCGAACATATCGCGGATACGGCTAGCTCCGACGCCTACAAACATCTCGACGAAATCCGATCCGGAAATCGAGAAGAAAGGGCGGTCGGCCTCGCCTGCCACCGCTTTGGCGATCAGGGTCTTGCCTGTTCCGGGTGGGCCTACAAGAAGCACCCCTTTGGGAATCCGAGCTCCGAGAGCGGTGAATTTCTGTGGATCTTTCAAAAAGTCTACGATCTCGGTCAGTTCTTCTTTCGCTTCATCGGCTCCGGCCACATCTTTGAAAGTCACTTTATTCGTCTCTTTCGTCATCAAGCGGGCGGGCGATTTGCCGAAGTTCATAGCGGAAGAACCGACTCCTTTCATCTGCCTGGAGAAAATGAAATAGAGAAAAAGAATAACTAAAACGACCGGGAGGATCGTCAGGATATAGCTAAAATAGTTAGGCGAAGGCTCTTGGCTTTTGAATGTTTTCTCAAGGACCGTATTGCGAGGTTGGTCGGGAGCGCGGTATACGAGGCCTTTGTTGGCTTGGAAATTCTCCCATTCTTGCTTCGCCTGAGCGAACCAGTGAGCGAACACTTCGGGATCTTGCTTTTCGAGGGAGCGGGTCGAGAGCTCCTGATTGTTGAAGAACCAGATCACATTGGCGATCTTCGTCCTGGACTTATCGAGGAGAGCCGTATTTTTTTCGAGTTCCGTCGAAATGCGGACATATTGCTGCAATTCGTCCACATAATTACGAACGGCGCGGAGCGCCGAGAGGCGGACTCCGTCGTGTTCGCGGCCTAACTCTCCAATGAGAGCAGCCAGTTGATTCACGCCATTCCGATAGGTTCGGATCTGTTGTTCGGAAGTTTGGTCTACTGCGGCAGCAAGTTGGCCGTCCAGGGTTTTGAGTTGCTGTTTGATGGATTCACTACCGATTCCTAGGGCTGGAGAGCGGAGGATCGAAACGAGATCGCCGATTTCACGCCCGGCGGCATCTAGACTGTCCGAGTCGCCCTTCTGTTGAGCGAAGTTCAAACTTTTTTGAACAAATGGGAGCGTGGTGACAGAGCGGTTCGATAAACTTTTAATCACGATCGAACTATCCCGTTCCAAAGTATCGTACAAAGTGCCGACGACTATATAACCAGAGCGTGGCAAGATGGAGCCGCTCACATGAAGATAGAGATCGGCCGCGTCATGGACATTTTTTTGGAGCGCGTCGAGATCAATGGAAAGCTGACTGGTTTCGGAGCGAAGCCGATGGTTCTCATCGAGAAGTTCCAGATAGCGGTAGCGATCGCTGCTTTCTTCAGGTACCGTTTCACGGAAGCGGCCGCTGAATGTGACCAGATTGTCATTTTGCGCGATCTTCCGGTTTTCTTCGGGCACGGTCAGGTTCAGGTTCGTAAGATGTTCGGCCTGATGGCTGAATGAGACTTTGCCTGAGCTTCCCCCAGTGAACGAGTGAATTCCAAAGACGAGCAGGATTCCAGCGAGAATGAAGAGGAGAAATCCCCCAGGAAAGCCTTTTTTCGAATCGGGTCTCATTTTGGCCATAAACGCCTTGTTTTGTTTGATTTATATTATTTAGCAAAGTCAATTAAAGCATTTTTCTCTGAAAAAGTAAAGCGCATTTCCCTCCGGGATCGATTCACGACATAGCAAAAAAGAATTAATTTGTCCTGTCGTGTGCTTATGAAGTTGGCATAGAGTGGCTTGAAATAACAAGTATAAAATGAGATCCGATTCCATGCAAATTTTTTCCTGTCAGGAATTCTGCCGCTCCTCCGCTTTCATTTAAAACGATGGGAACTCGATACCGAAAAAAGGCAGGAACTTTCCTCTCGTTCCAGAGATGCCGGAGGCGCATTCCGGCAGTCGGCATAGAAAGCCAGCCCTGAGGCGCTTGAACCGTAAATCGGCCCGACCAAACATCTTTCCAGCCGATCTCCCGTTCTTGGAAAACGGGTCCTTCTCCTTCACGGACTTCAATCGTCCAATCTCCCCACCTCCAAGATCCCGGCTGGAGCCGCAAAGTCCCGGTTCCCCAGGAGGGCTGGGCAATAGAAAGAAAAAATACATGTCCTCGGTCGACGAAAATTCGAGGAGAGATCCAGCGGTTAGGCAAGTTCGAGCGCGTTGCGTTGAGCGCGGCTTCAAGCAGCGTGCGGGGCAAGCGGATCTTTTCGATATCCATCCATTTCTGGAGAAGATAACGCGCTTCCATCCGTTCTAAGTTTCCCACATGGCCAAAAAGACCCCATGGCCCTCGCCGCGGAGCGTGAATTGCCGTTTTTGTCTCGAGGTAGGCCTTCAATTCGGCTGCGCGTTGGGAAAGGAGAAGCAAATTATCCGAAATTTCTTTGCCGAAAAGCCTTGCCAAAGAAGGCAGGATCTCGCTCCGCATCCTGGCTCTGAGATAAGCGGGATCGGAGTTGGTCGGATCGATCAAAGGTTTGAGATTCTTGAATTCTAGGAATGCAGAGATCTCTTCTTTGGCCACAGAAAATAGGGGACGCCATATGTTCATGCCGTGAAGGTGTCCGATCGGTTCCATTCCACCCAGAAAAGGGAGATGAGCCCCTTCCAACACCCTCTTGAGGGCTGTCTCAGCGGCATCGGCGGCATGGTGGGCCAGAAGGAGGGCTTGAAAAGGATATGCTTCGAATAGCGAACGGAAAAAAGCGAGACGCGCCTCGCGGGATGCGGCTTCTTTGTTCGCGTTGGGAGGAAGAGTCAAGCGGATCGTATGGAATGGAAGTCCAAGACTCTTGGCTTCCTGCCGCAACTCCGAGGCCTCGCGCTCGCTCTCGGGACGCCATGCATGGTCGACATGGGCCAGATGCAGCTTCTTGCACCCTGCTTCGAGAAGAGCGTAAAGAAGGGCTTTTGAATCAGGTCCTCCCGAATAGCCGAGAAGGAGCGGGCGATGCCCATCCCAATGACTCGTCAAAAATTTTCCTACATCTTTCAACATGGCAAGCAATTATACTCGACTTTAAGTATTCTAAAAGCATGATTCTTTGGCGTTATTTGCTGCAAGGCTACCTGAAAGTCTTTCTTTTGAGCGTTTGTTCGTTCGTCTCCATCCTCATCGTCTCGCGCTTCAAGGAGATCGCCCGATTCGCAGCCCTTTCCGGCGATTGGCCTAAGACGGGCCTATTCATGCTCTACCAAATCCCTTTTATTCTTCCTTTGGCCATCCCGATTTCGGCCCTTGTCTCGGCTTTCCTTTTATTCCAGCGCCTTAGTCGAAACTATGAATTCGTGGCGCTGCGCGCTGCCGGTTTAAGCTTCCGCTCTCTCCTTAGCCCTCTTCTTGCCGCGTCTTTTTTCCTCGGCTGTTTTAATTTTTCTTGCTGTTCCGATATCTCTCCATTTTGCTGGCGCGAATCGAAAGCGCTTCTTTACCGAGAGACATCCGCCAATCCCCTCTTGCTGATGCAGCGGCAAAACTTGGTCAAGATCAAGCAAGCCTATCTCAAGATGGATGTGAAAGAAGAGGGGAAGGAAGCAGCCGAGTTTATCCTCATCGCTTATAATGAGAGCAACCAAAGGCTGAATTTCATCTCCGCAAGGCGTCTCAAGATTGCGAAATCCAAACTTCTCGGCTATGACTTTTCGATTCTCTCTCATCTCTATTCGGAAGATGAACATGCATTCGACCCCCTCGTTATCGAAAACCAAGCGGAAATGTCGACCTCGGCACCCGTCTTGTCCGCCGCATTGAAAAAGAACAGGCCCCGGCTGGAAACGAACGCTTTGAGCCTCCGCATGCTCCGCTTAAGAGCCCACGAGTCGGGAAAACATGCGATCGGAGCCTTCTCTGAGATCATCCGCCGCAGTTCTCTGGCCCTGGCCGTTTTCACTTTCACCTTGCTTGGCTGCGCTTTCGGAATGCAGCCTAGCCGCACCCCATCCAAAAAATGGCTCCTGATCGCTCTACTTCTCACAATTCCATTCCTGATGAGCTACTTGGGCTTGAAGGCCCTCAAAACTCATCCCGCCTTGGTCGTTTTTAGCGCTTTCTTTCCCCATTTTTTGATCGTCGTCTCCTCTACATTCCGGATCCTCTCCATCGCTCGAGGCAACACATGAAACTTTGGCAGCGATATCTCTTTGGACACCTGATCCGCTCCTTCTTTTTTTTTCTCATTTGTATCTTAGTACTCTACATCGCGATCGATTTTTCCATGCATGGAGCCAAATTCCTTGCAAAAGAGACTACTTCATGGCTCGATATCGGAGTCAACTACCTGCGGCATTTTGCGAAATTTACCGGCCTCTTCTTTTCCCTTTCTTTTCTTTTCTCGATGTTAAGGGTCCTTCTCGATCTCAACGCGCATCGCGAGATCGTCGCTCTCCAAACAGCTGGCCTCTCTTCAAAAAACCTTCTCTTCCCATTCTTTTTCCTAGCCTTTCTTCTTGCCGCCGCCTCCTATGCCAACCTTCAATGGATCTCTCCTGAAGCCCAACTGAACGCGGACGATTTTTATAAAGCCCACTCAAACCATACCGCGCAAACCGAAAAAGTGTTTTCCCTTGTTCTGCAAGACGGATCGGAATTGGTCTATCAGCGTTACGATCCGGAGAAAAAGGAGCTTTTCGATGTTTTCTGGATCCGCTCTTTCGATGAGATTTGGCACATGAAAACCTTGCGCGTCGATCTCCAGGCGCTGGGTGCGCGGTTCGCCGACCGCTTTGCTCGAAGCGCCACGGGAGCGCTCGAGAAAACCAATTCCGATGATTTCCGTTCTTTCCCCGATCTCAAGATAGAGACCGGCGCTTCATTCCAACGGTTCATCCCCTTTGAAAACCGATCCCTTGCGACGCTTTGGCGACAGGCGCACGGAGGCAGCTCGGACAAACAAAAAAGCGCCGCTCATTTGCATTATAAGCTCGCCCTCCCTCTCATCCCCTTTTTCACGATTTTTTCTTTCGCCCCTTTCGCTCTCCGCTTTTCGCGGGGCCGTTCCTCCTTGATCCTCATCGCCTGCGCCCTTTTCGCCTTTATCGGACTCATGACGTTCCTTGACGCCATGCTCATTTTAGCGGAGAACCAAGCGATCCCTGCGCTCGTCTCGATTTGGCTCCCTCTTGCCGCATATCTTGCCGGCTCTTTGGTTTTTTTCTCGCGGATGCGATGAAAAACGATTACAATAAAAACGAACTCTAGGAAATACACCCATGGCAAAAGCGACACCCGCTCCTTACGAAGAACTCATTGAACTCTCCACCCGGATCCACAATTACGGATCGGTCCTATCTCTTCTCCATTGGGATCAAGAAACCTACATGCCCTCCGGGGGCATTTCTCCCCGCAGTCGCCAAATCGCCCAGATGTCACAATTGATTCATGAAGAAAAGACGAGCCGAAAGTTCAAAATCTGTCTGGAGAAACTAGTCAGTCTATCGACCGGCAAACTCAAGCGCAAAGGCCTTTCCAAGATCCAACAGGTAAACGTGAGAGAATGGAGAAAAGACTTCCTCAAAGCGACAAAGCTTCCCTCGCCTTTCGTCAAAACCTTCTCCCAGCTGACATCCGAAGCGAGCCAAATCTGGGCCGCGGCCAAAAAAGCGAACAACTTCAAACTCTTCGCTCCATTCCTTGAAAAGATTCTCGCGATGAACCGGCAGAAAGCCGATATTTTAGGCTTTAGAGACCACCCCTACGACGCCCTTCTCGAAACATACGAGCCTTGCATGACGACCGCCCGCCTCGCTACGATCTTCGACCCCTTGCAGAAAGAACTCAAAAGCCTTCTCAAAAAAATCGGTTCCGCCCATCCGACCGACGATGAATTTCTCCACCGTAAAGTAGAGGATGCACAGCAGATTGCGCTGGGACGTCTCGTCATCTCAAAGCTTCCCATCGATCCGGCCCATTCCCGCCTCGATTTGTCCATGCATCCCTTTTCCATTGGCCTCCATCCTCACGATAGCCGCATCACCACCCGCATCCTTCCCGAAGCCTTCATGAGCAACATCTTTTCCGTCCTTCACGAAGCGGGACATTCCCTGTACGAAATGGGTCTTCCGATTCAACATTGGGGCACGCCGCTCGGCGAAGCCGTCTCCCTGAGCATCCACGAAAGCCAGTCGCGCTGGTGGGAAACGCTCATTGGCCGGAGCCTCCCGTTTTGTAAGTTTTTCTACCCGCTTCTCCAAAAAGAACTTTCCGGCATGAGTAAAATCACTCTGGAGCGCTTTTATCGAGCCATCAATCAAGTGAAACCTTCTTTAATCCGGGTCGAAGCGGACGAAGTGACCTATTGTCTTCACATCATCCTTCGTTTCGAGATCGAAAAGTTGCTCGTCAGCGGAAAACTGGCCGTATCCGACTTGCCTGAGGCCTGGAACGAGAAAATGAAGGAATTCTTCGGGATCGTACCTAAAACAGATGCCCAAGGCTGCCTCCAGGACATCCACTGGTCGCTAGGAGATTTCGGATACTTTCCCACCTATGCCCTCGGCAATCTTTTCTCAGCGCAATTTTTCTCTGTCTTTGCCAAAGAGCATCCCGATTGGGCAAAAAAAGTCGAAACGGGAGATTTCGTCTTTATCCGCAACTGGCTCAAAGAAAATATCTACCGCTGGGGCCGCATGTACAACTCCGACGAGCTGGCGAAAAAAGCGACCGGAAAACCGCTGAGCGAAACTGCCTATTGTTCGTATCTCAAGAAAAAATACGCCGAGATCTATAAATTATAATATAATTTTTATTCAAAATAATAAATTAACATAAAAAAATAATCAATATAATAATATCTTTTATATTCAATATAATTAATGATTAAGCTATAATATTGTAATATTTAATAAAGAAATAAAAGGATATTTATAATGTTTAATCAAACATTAACCGGAAGTCCTTCGCTACCCTCAGCCTCCTTCCCGTTCTCGGATTGGCATGCCCAGATCTCTGCATACTCCGCTAATAGGGGCCAGTCTTCTACCCGGCGCATTATCGACCAAGACCACTTGAGAGGAGTGAGTGTAGGGAGTTGGATCTTATTCTCCCACGTAAAGAAATTCACCCAATTTGTGATTAGCCAAGGGCAAAAAGTACTCGGATTATCGGGATCCTCGATCAGCCATAGAATCACCCATGCCGGCATTGTCACGGATATCGATAAGGATTCTTCGACTGTCAAGGTGACAGAGATCGCTGGTTTTGGGAAAACCGTGGCGGAGAATACCTATAATTTGAAGCATCTGGATGACGGGGAAGAGTGGCTCTTCGCATCTCCGGGATCGATCGCGAATATCCAAGGTCTCGATGAGAGCATTACGCATGTGAGCAGCCGGGCGGCCGCGAGATATCAAGACCTCACCGAGAACCAATATAACTTAATGGGATTGTTAGAACTCCCCTTTAGTTCAAGAACATTTACCATCGATGAAAAAAATTATTTGATCAACGCTCTATTGGATTACTTATCGAATGATCGAGCGGGACAATTTGATCCGCCAAAAAATTATTTTTGCAGCGAATTCGTCTTGCAGAAAACCCAAGTCGCCACCCTCTTGCAATTAAACGGCCTTCAAAAATTAATCGAGGCAAAAATCGCTGCAGCCGGATCCGACCTCCCACGGTCGAAACTAGTCCAAGAGATCTCCAAGACTCTCGAAACTTATGGAATGTGGGAAGAAATAGGACGACTGCCTCTCTTTCATATCCCGCCGAATTCTGCAACTCCTGGAAATTTGTTCGATCTTGCCAGCCAGCACACATCCGTGATCCGAGTCCACAATCCATCTCCGGAAGTGAATCCGGACGGACAGGATCTTGCCGCGCAATTGGAGGAGATGGGAGTTCGACAGCTGGATAGATACAGCAATGGAGAAGTCCGTTCTTGGGAAGATCCAGAGGTTCGTCAATTTTTGACCATCCTGGAAACGAAATTGCATTACAGCAAAGAGTCCTTGGAGTGTTTTTTTAAAGCATGTCCCCTTTCTTTGAATCCGGCCGCCTGTATCGAAATCTGCTTGAGCAATACGCTGACTTGGGAAGAAAAACTCAAGATTTTCGCATACTCCCAAGCGATCCCCAAAGTATTAGAGATCATCCTCAAATATCCTCTAATCGATGATTTTATCCGTCATCCAACGCTGGAAAAATTGGATCGCTTACAGAAGTTCCTATCTGAAAAAAATGTGATCGATGAACTCTTTTCCAGCTCCGGCAACTATTTTCTGGATACATTTACAAATAGCCTGATCCCCGATCTCAACAACCCGGAACTCTGGCTCAAGTATGTTCCTCTTGCACTCGCTTACAACCCTCCAAAAATCTCGCATCTTTTGCAAAGCAAGCAGCTTGACTTAGCCTCATTTGGTTTCAAGACGGCCCGTCAAATATTCAAAGGAAAATACCTCTCTCTGCTCAAATCGATAGCGGTCGCCTTAACCGAGCGATACAAAAAATCGTCTGGGAATGAAAAGATTCTTACGCAATTTTCCTTCGTTCAAGAGGCAATTGCGCGATTTGAAAAAGACTCGGGTCATAGTAAGGAAACCTTGGAATGCCTGATAGACAAATGTCTTTTACACACTCATTCTGCACGCTGCGCTCATGCCTGCATAGAGCGGACGCTCTCTTGGCAGGATAGCCTGCTAATATATATGTATTCGCAACAAATCAGACGGGGAATCGAAACGATTCTTCAGTCTCCTCAGTTTCTCGAGTTTACACGTAACGTCTCTCCCTTAGCCATCAGCAAAGTATTGAAGGAAATCGATCCGGATGCTTGGCTGAAGGAGATATTTCCCCTCTCTTTCACGCAACCTCTGAACAGCATGAGCAATTGGTTCTTGCGACGGATGGTCAGCCAAGTCAATGATCCCCATATGCTTTTGAAATATCTTCCCCTTTCGATCGCTTACGATCCTCCTTCCGAGGTGGTTAAAGACTTTTTGAAGAAGGAAAACATGGGGCTTTGGGAGCTGGCTTCCCGAATGCAGTTTTTCCTCAACTGCCTGAAGTACCTCCGATAAAAAATTGGTGTAGGCGGGCTCGTCAGAATTCGAACCCGCTTGCATCGCTCAACCAATCTAGATTGAGTCGATCAAAATTCCCTATTTTTCAGGTTGTTTGCGGATAGCCGACAGGCGATGCTGACGGCGCCGTTCAGCCTCTTCGTAGCGCCTGAATTGATCGGGGGTTTCGGGGATGACGGGATTGACCTGCACCGGTTTATGGTTCTCATCGATGGGAACGAAGGTAAAATAGGCCGAAAGAATATGCTTTTGAGCTAAAGTACGAAAATCCTCGGCTAAGACCTTGACTCCGACTTCCATCGATGTGCGCCAAGTCCGGTTGATCGAAGCTTTGCAGACGAGAATGTCGCCGTGGTAAGAGGGATTGAGGAAACGAACCGAATCGATTCCCAAAGTAACGCAAACCATTCCTGTATGGCGTTTTGCGACGATCGCCGCCAGGTTATCGATAATCTGCAACGCACGGCCGCCGAAGAGCGTGCCATGGGCATTGAGGTCATTGGGAAAGACCTCAATAACCTGGTCAATGACCATCGACGCAGAAACAGGCTTGCCTTTCTTATGATCCATTTCTTCCGATCCATAGCAGGAGCGAAAGAAATGGTAAAGGAGTATTGAAGCTTAACGTTTAGAGAATTGGAAGCGCTTACGAGCACCCTTGCGGCCGTATTTTTTACGCTCTTTCTTACGCGGATCGCGAGTGAGGTAGCCGAGGTCTTTAAGTTCGCTGCGAATTTCTTCGCTTTCCTGAACGAGAGCCCTGCTGATACCGAGGCGAGTTGCGATGGCTTGAGCTTCCAAACCTCCGCCTTTGACCCGAATGATCAGATCGACTTTCTCAGGGTTGGAAAACTTTTGGAGAGGGGCCAGAATGGTGTCTCTCTGGAGTTGCAGTGGAAAATACTCTTGGAAGGTGCGGCCGTTGATGTCGATGATCCCGGTCCCTCTTCTAAGACGGACTGATGATACTGCGGTTTTTCTGCGGCCAATGCCGATTGTCTCTTTCAACATGAGGAAAATCCTTTAAATATTAGCAGGGGTAGGGTTTTGGGCTTTCATTCTATGTTCGGGGCCGGCGTAAATCCGGAGCTTCCGGACCTGTTGGCCGCCAAGACGAGTCTTAGGCATCATGCCCTTGATCGCGCGCTCGAGGATTTCAGTAGGCTTTCTCGCCATGAGAGTGTCGTAGGGAACTTCGCGCATTCCGCCGATAAAACCGGTGTAGCTGCGATAGATCTTGCGAGCTTCTTTCATGCCCGTGACCACGATTTTTTCAGCGTTGATGATCACGACGCCATCGCCGCAATCGACATAAGGAGTAAAATCGGGACGGTGTTTTCCCCGCAAGATCTTCGTAACCTCGGCAGCGAAACGGCCGAGAGTTTTTCCCGCAGCGTCGAGGAGATGCCATTTCCGGCTGTCGATAGCTTCTTGCTTCGTTAGGAGTCGTGTCTTCTGTTGCATAAGATACCCAATGTAAATGAAATGAGGAGAATAGCGGAAACGTTTCTTTTTTGAAAGAGATTTTTCCTCAGGGTGTATAAAATTTTTAGTATATAAACTCATTCCAAAAGGAGTGAACCTATCCGCATAAAAAGTTTCGGTCGATTTTTCGGTTCTTTTCCGTCTTGCTAAAAGATTTGCTGTTGCCTTATCCTTGTTTTCCTATGCGAGAACCGAAGACATATTTTATCCGCACCTATGGCTGTCAAATGAATGAGCTCGATACCGAGATCATGGCCGGTCAGCTGCAAAAACGGGGCCTAACCCCTGCCCTCGATGAGGAGACCGCCGACATCCTGATTTTCAATACATGTTCGATCCGCGACCTTGCCGAGCGGAAGGTCATGGGCAAGCTAGGGAAGATGGGCCGTGGCAAAAAACAACACTGCCTCATCGGCGTGACCGGCTGCATGGCCATGGCAAAAAAAGACGCTCTTTTCCGCAAATTCCCCCATCTCGATTTTGTCCTGGGGACGAACAATATTACCGACCTGGGGACCATGATCGACGAGGCTCTTTATACCCGCCGACAAATCTTCAAAACCGAGGACAAATTCGAAGAAAATCTCGATTATTTGAGCGCAAAGAGAGACAATAAAATCAAAGCTTCCGTCTCGATCATCCGGGGTTGCGATAAGTTCTGCACCTATTGCGTCGTCCCCTATACCCGCGGCCAGGAAGTTTCCCGCCCTCCGGAAAGCATCGTCGAGGAGTGCCGCCGCCTCGTCGATCAAGGCTACAAAGAAATCACACTGCTCGGCCAAAATGTCAACAGCTACGGAAAAGACCAGCCAGAATGGAATTGCCTGTTTCACGATCTCCTCTACAGACTCGATCGAATCCCGGGCATGGAGCGGATCCGCTTCATGACCTCCCACCCTGTCGACATCACCCTCGATCTGATGCAGGCGATACGCGACTTGCCCAGCCTCTGCGAATTCGTCCATTTTCCGATTCAAGCGGGATCGAACCGCATCTTAAAAAAAATGCACAGGATCTATACGAAAGAGCAGTATTTTGAAAAGGTCGAACTCCTTCGCCAGACGGTTCCCGATGTCTCCCTCGGAACAGACATCATCGTCGGATTCCCCACCGAGACTGAGGAAGAATTCCAAGAAACATGCGACGCGTTGAAACAGATCCGCTATTCCCTCGCCTTCATCTTCGCCTATAGCTCGCGAAAAGGAACTCCGGCCATGAGATGGAAAGACGATGTCCCGGAAGAAGTGAAGCTTGACCGCTTGCAACGCCTTCTCGATCTGCAAAATGAGATCAGCAACGAAGAGCGGCAGCTGATGCTTGGAAATACTTACGAAGTGCTTGTCGAGCGGCTCAACCGAGACGGCCGTCAATTGAAAGGGCGCACCCGCTGTTGGAAAAAAGTGATCTTCGAGGGAGACGAAAGCCTGATCGGCACCCTTCAGAAAGTCAAAGTCCACAGTTATAGCCACCAGACGCTGCTCGGTGAATTGGCAAAAACTCCGCATTTAAAAGTTGTATAGGTAGAGGCAATTGCAAAACTCGCGGAACCACA
>JABDHH010000023.1 GCA_013285585.1 Chlamydiota bacterium | reverse complement strand
TTCTGGATTTGCTGGAATAAGGCTTTCGCGTTGTTCAGCTCGTGATTTTGAAATGCATCGAAGGCTTTTGTAAACAACGCGCATAGGTCGGCTTTGCCGGCATCTGTCTTGTTCAAGAGCTCATAAAACATGGTTTTTTCTTTTTTGCCCTTTAGCTCTACGATATCGAGTGGCCGGACGAGAAACTCTTCGCCGATTTTTTTCCTCACTCTGTCGCTAATGAGAATCGATGTATGATAGATTTTATTCTCGCTTTGGAGACGCGAAGCCGTATTGACGGTATTTCCCATCGCGGTATAGTTCATTCTTTCCGCTGTCCCAACGTTGCCCACGATTGTTTCTCCTATATCGATTCCGATGCGGGTACGGAAAACAGGCTTTCCTTCCTTCTCCAGCCTTTCATTAAAATCCGAGAGGTACGCTTGGCATTCCAAAGCGGCTCTGCAAGCATGGAGAGCTTGAGATGGGAGTTCGCGCGGCGCGCCCCAAATGGCCATGATGCCGTCTCCAATGAATTTGTCGATATTGCCCTGGTTTTTCAAGAGGATTTTGGAAAGGGCATCGAAGTATTCGGAAAGGAGGGCCATCAATTTTTCCGTGTCGTATGTTTCTGCAATCGAGGTGAATCCTTCGATGTCCGAGAACATTACGGTTGTCTCCCGTTTTTCGCCTCCGATTGCGATATCTTGCCCTTTCTCGATGAGCTGAGTCACGATTTCCTTGGGGATGTAGCGACCGAAAGAACGGATTGCGACCCTCATTGCGGCGAGCGATTCGTCCATGAGTTTGATCTCATAGATATTCGAGTGGACTCTGATTTCGCTTTCAAAATCGAGATGTCGGATTTTATTGGTCTCTTTGGCTAACTCGACAATCGGAGATGAAATCCGATTGGAAAAATACACCACAAATAGGGAGGCAAAAATCATGATCCCTAAGGAAATCAGGACGATTCGCTTTTGGTTGAGAAAGAGCTCACCCAAAAAATCTTGAATCGGAACAATGACCATGATGATCCAATCGAAAGATTGTTGCTGAGAAAAATGGTACTCCGCACCGATGTACCGGACATTTCCTGCCTTGAAAAGAAAGGAGCTCTTTTTTTCCTTTTCTTTCTCTTGAAATGCGGTAGAAACAACGTCTTGATTGATTCTGAATTCGGAAATGTCTTGAGGAACGAGCACTTTGCCCGAGGGATCCAGGATAAAGGCTTTCCCGTTCTTGCCGATTTTTTCTGAGGTGAGGAATTGGGAAAGCAGGTCTAAGGTGATATCGACGCCGATGACTGTAATCAAGTTGCCCAGGGGATCGAAACGCGCTCTAGCAACTGTGATTCCGGATTCCCCCAGAGGATCGAAATGATAGAAATGATAGATAGGAGTCCAAAAAAGCTGGCCTTTCTTCTCGATAGCTCCGCGATACCAGGGCCGGATTACTGGATTGAAAGTTGGATTGGGATTCGATTCTGTTGCAAGGGTTTGCAAGTTCGCATCTTTGTAGTACCAAGTGTCGATGACATCGGGAGTGGATCTGTCGAGTATGCGGAGCGCAAAGGCGCTGTTCGGAGGCAGCGGTTTCGAGGGATCGAAAATGAAATAAGTCTGATGCGAAACCCCTAGGTTGACCGCTTCCAACATGCTTCCATCGGGTACTGCGTAATATAATCCGTAGAGATTCGGCTGATCTTTCAACAATCGGATCATGTAGGAAGTCAGTAAGTCTTTTTTGAGGAAAAGATCTTTAGAATTGAAGATCAGGGCGCTAGCTTCATTTGTACTATCTTCGGCATTGTCGATCAAATCATTGATTTTTTCTCTAATCGAACCGCTGGCTCTTACAATGACGCCATTGGAAAATTCCAATAGCGATTTGGACATATTTAAGTAGGAAAAAGCGATGATCGTTATGGAAGAAAAGGAGATGAGGAATAGGAAAATGGTCAGGATATCGAAACGTAGAGTCCTATTTGTTAAATACTTGAATAGACGCAATTTGTCCCCGACATTAGGCCTTCTCAATTTCATATCAGATTTAGGCATTTAGATGAGAGAGACGACATGCCCGTCGCCAATCCATTTGGAGCGGCAGGGGATTTTGTGATCATCGAGGAGCTGCTGAGACAGGGTTGCGAGGCGGTGGAGATCGTCATCTGTATGTTTGGGATCGTGATGGACGACCATCCAGCGGCGAATATTGGCCTTTTGGACAAGCGCCGCCGCATTTGAGGCTGAAGAATGGCCCCAGCGTACTTTTTGGAGGTATTCATCGGGAAAATATTGGGCTTCGTGGATGAGAAGATCGCATCCTGTAAAAAACTCGACCAGGCCAAAATCCTTCGGAGCATGCGCTAGATCCCCATGATAATCTTTGAACAACTCGTTATCGGATGCGTATCCGATCGTCTGATGAGGAGTTTGGATCTTGAAACAGTAGGTGGTGGAAGGATGGTGAGCCCGATGGAAATGGATGGTCAAAGGCTCGATTTGGATTGGAGTGTTTTCCTGGATTGTTAAGAAATGCAGTTTTGCTTGCAATTCATGGAGCTGCACTGGAAAAAATTCGGCTCTCAGAAGGTTGTTGAAGATTTCACGGCAGCTTTTCGTGTCTTCCGCAGGAGACCAGATGGTGATTTCGGAGAGGGGAGAATAGAGAGGCTCAAAAAACGGAAATCCGATCACATGATCCCAGTGAGTATGGCTCAAAATGAGGTGTAAGGGCTGGAGGCGCTGCATCAGCTCCTCGCCCAACGGACGGATGCCGGTGCCGGCATCGATGATCAGATGCGCTTGGCCGTAATGGACTTCAAGGCAAGAGGTATTGCCTCCGAATTTCGCGTATTGAGGACCGCTGACCGCGCAGGATCCTCGGGTCCCCCAGAATTTAAGGTATTTCGACATCTTCCTCTTCCTCATCTCCAAGCGGCGCCATTTGCGAAGAAGCGATTACCCGTCTTGGCCGCGCTCCTTCTTGAGGCCCGATAATCCCGTTTGCTTCGAGTTCATCCATGAGCGATGCCGCCCGGGCATAGCCGATCTTCAATTTTCTCTGCAAAAAAGTCGTCGATGCATTTTTCGATCCCAAAATCATCGTGAGTGCCTGGTCGTAGAGAGGGTCTTTGCCCTTTGGTTCGTCATCGTCGTCTCCGCCGATATCCAACGAGCGGAATGAGTCGAAAGAGGGGAGGAGATACTGGGGCGGGCCTTGCGAAGAGAGGAATTGCACGATCTGGTTGATGTCTTCGTCGCTTAAAAAAGCTCCTTGCGCGCGCATGAGCTGCGATGTTCCGGGCGGAAGGAACAGAAGATCGCCATTGCCGAGCAGGTTTTCGGCGCCGATATCGTCAAGGATGATCTGGGAGTTGACGCGGCTTGCTACTTTGAAGGAAATGCGAGTCGGAATATTCGCCTTGATGATGCCGGTGATCACTTCGCGCGATGGGCGCTGGGTTGCGAGAATGAGGTGGATTCCGACGGCGCGGGCCATTTGGGCGATCCGGGCGATCGGCGTTTCGATATCGGCGCTCGAGACCATCATCAAATCGGCGAATTCGTCTACGATGGCGACGATGAAAGGCATTTGATCCGGGATCGGAATGTTCAAAGACGATTCGAGATCTTTGTTGACTTTGCGGCTGTTGAAGGCGCCGACATTGCGCAGGCCCAGTTGCTTCAAAATTTCGTAGCGCACCTGCATTTCTTTGACGAGCCATTGCAAGGCCGCATAGGCGCCGTGCGGTTCGGTAATGACCGGGGCGATCATATGAGGAAGTTGCGAATATTGGGTCAATTCCACTTTTTTCGGGTCGATCATCAAGAGTTTCGTTTCGTCCGGCCGAGCGTTCATCAAGATCGACATGACGATGGTGTTGATGCAGACCGATTTTCCCGAACCGGTCGCTCCGGCGATCAGCAAATGGGGCATGCGGGTGAGATCGGCAAAGACCCAGTCGCCATTGACCGCTTTACCGAGCAGGATCGGAATATTGACGCGGCGTCCCTTTTGATAGTGGAGAAGCATTTCCTTGAAATTCACTTCTTGGGGATGGATGGCCGGCACTTCGACTCCTACCGCCGCCTTGCCCGGGATCGGAGCGACGATGCGGATCGATTTTGCCTGCATATTGAGCGCAATGTCATTTTCTAGCGCTTTGATTTTTTGGACTTTCACACCGATGGAAGGGTGGACTTCGAATGAAGTGATCGTAGGGCCGCTATTGATTTCTCCCACTTTCGCCTCGATACCGAAGCTTTTTAGCGTTTCTTCCAGAACTGCAGCTTGCCGCATGAGGTCTTTTTTCAAAGTGGGCGGATCGATCTTGTTCGCAGGACTAGAAAGAAGATTCGCCGAGGGGAGCTTGAACGAGCTGTCGGCATGAACAATCAGACTTTTGATCGGAACGGGGATCGGCTCTTTTTTAGGTGGGGGAAGCGGGTGGATTTCTTTTTTCAGAAGAGCCGTCTCAGATTTGAGCGTAGGTTTTAAGATCTCTGCGATCCTTTTCTTCGGTTCTTCTAACTTGGGCGTCTTTTTTTCCTCGGGAAAATTGATTTTCAAGCCGCTCGCAGGAAGCCCTGAATATCCCGTTTTTTGCGGCAAGGAAATCGAAGATTTTTTTTGGGCAGCGTATTTCCAGAGAAATTGGACTGCACGGTTCAAAAGAAAAACGATTTTGCATCCCGCTTTCCAAGCAAGGGCGGCGCCTCTTCCGAAACTGAGGCGCGTCAACAGAAAGAAAGAGACGAGGCCAAGGCAAGAAAAGATCAGCAAGCAGCCTGCGGGGCTTAAGATTCGCTGTAGGCTTATGCCCGGCACATCGGCGTAGAGAAAATAAAACGGGATGCCGCCGAGGTTGCGCCTGACGAGTGTGCGGGGGTAAGGAGAGCTGACAGTAACCGTTTCGGAAATGACTTTTTCTTCCCAGCTGGCCGTCGCTTCGGGAAAACGCTCAGCAACGGCAGTCAACAGAAAGCAAGAGGATCCCAATAGGATGAAGAAATAGAGATGGTCGTACAACAGATGATTCAATTTTTGCCTGCTCAAATAGCAGATCCCTAGCCATGTCAGATAGCAAGGGATCAAATACGATCCGAGTCCGAAGAGATATTCCGCTCCCAAAGCGGCGATATAGCCAACAAACCCCAGCCAATTCTCATGGGGATCTAAATAGGTAAAACTATAAAGGGAGAGGAGGGTGAGAAAAGCGGCGATGAGGTAGATCAGACCCTGTACATCGGGATTGAGAGGCTTTTTTTTTAGTTTTCTCTTAGCCATGGAGCGCCCACAAAGCAAAAATGCCGGCAGAAAGGCAATACCAAGCAAAAGGGCGCACGATTCCTTTTTCGTAAATTTTGAATATGAAACGGACGCCAGCCATCCCAATTGTAAATGAGGTGCAAAACCCGGCCGCATAGCAACCGAAAGATACGGAAGAAACGGCCGCGTGGTCGCGGAATAGCTTCACAGTCTCGAGAACTTGTCCGCCCAGAATCGCGGGAATCGCCAATAAAAACGAAAAGCGGGCCGCGGCGATCCAATCCCAGCCTAAAAGGCGGCCAGCCGCAATCGTCGATCCGCTGCGCGAAATCCCGGGGAGAAGCGCCATCGTCTGCATAATCCCAATGCATAGCACATCTTTGACTTTTACACCCCGATCTTTTACTTCGGTTTTTCTCGCGGCAAAAAACAGGAGAAGAGCGGTCAACATCAGAAAATAACCGAGATAGGCGGGATCGGATGCTGCGATTCGAAGGGGTTTCAAGAGAAAGTAAGCGGGAATGAGGGGGAAAAGGGCGAGGGCGAAGAAACCGATCGCCTTCCGATCGCATAGCGCTGCGAGGATGTCTTTGCGCATAAATAAGATGAGCGCAAGAAGCGTACCGCCATGGCAAATCAGGTCGAAATAGAGAAGATGCTCGCCATCGGGGACGCCCATAAGCCATTTGGCCATGCGAAGGTGAGCGGAAGAACTCACTGGAAAAAACTCGGTAAGCCCTTGAACGATTCCTAAGATCATGGATTGAAGAAGCGTCATGAAAAAATCCAAATGGGAAAAATTGAGAAATTCCTGTCAGAGACGGTCTCGGGATTTTACATGAACAAGGATCTGTTCGTCAATTCGACGCGCTTTGATGCAGAAATTACCTCAAGAATTTTTGAGACAGAACAGTAGAGCCAATTGCAAAACTCGCGGGACCAACAAAATCGCCCTTTTAAGCCATTTTGCCTCCTTGTGGCCGGAGCCCTACTTTGCTCAAAGTATGTGCTCGGCCACAAGGTAAAGGGCCTACGGCCCAGGCAAACTGGCTGAAAATCATCGATTTTTCTGGCGCCGGGAGTTTTGCAATTGCCTCAGTAGATGAAAAATTATTTCGATAGGTTCAAAGATGGGCGATCGACGGGGCTCGAACCCGCGACATTTGGATCCACAATCCAACGCTCTAACCAACTGAGCTACGACCGCCATAGAAAGGATGAAATTCTACGATAACTTTGGCCTATTCGTCAAATTTTGCGTTTCCGAATAGGCCGAGATTTTTTGAATTGAATGGATTTTAATAATTATAAAAAATTTAAGTTTATTTATTATACTTATTGTTTTTTGATTTTTTATAATTATTGATATAGCTATTTGTTTGTGTTATAATTAATGTCAAGTAAGCAAGAAGAATTGATCCATGTTACCAATGCAGCCGATTAAAAATTTAAATTCAAGCGATAGTTATTTATCCGCGATCCATTATATCCGCAGGATCGAAAAAAAGGTGGAGTCTGCAGAACAGGGAAATCCGAGCATTGATTTTCAAGAACAAGTCCAGGCGGTTTTGGACTTTCAGGCGGCAATAAAAGCTCGGACAGCGCAAGGCGGAATTCCTTTGCATTTGCAAAACGTCCACCGCCTCCTCGAGGAAACCCTTCAAGAATTATCAATAAGAGTGGAAACAGTCTCAAGGAAATTGGGAGTTTCCTCTTCCCAGTTGTCGATTGAAGAGAAAAAGGATCGGGCTCCCCGCAGCACTCCATGGGCGCAAATCTCTTTAGGCTGCGGCCTTGCAGGAGCTGCGGCCCTTTTCTATGGCCTATTTTGGCCTGCAAAACCAACGAAAATCGAACCACAACCAGGGACTGATCAAAAACCGTCCGCGGAAGATGATGGGAAAACGCCGGATTCTTCCGAAGGAACTTCTGAACCAGTCCCTGAGAAACAGTCGGATATTATTTCCCAAGACCAAAATTCGAATCAGCCAGACACAATGGAAGTACGCAATGATGGCGAGCGCGCTCGAGCTTTTACGACCTGGCATCCTGAGATCTTTGGAGAGGGAGCCAAAACACGCCCTACCCATATTTTGCACGAAAAAGAAAATGTGAATCCAATTGCGGGACATGTTCGAGACTTAGCCATTTTGTTGGGGCTATTTTTTGCACGTCATGCTTTAAATAGCGCTGCACCCATGTTGGGGTTGGCTGTGGCGCATCGCTTATATCACCTAGCTGGATTGTCCGGTACGGCGAAAGAGCTGAAGAAGCTGATGCCTCAGTTGGCTGACGGGATGGAGAAAGCGGCGAATATTTACAGCGGATTCGAAGCGATATTGCCAGTTTCCACCAGTGCGATGTTAGAGAGCATGACGAGCATAGACATCTGGGCTGTCGTTGGGTTTATGGACTTGGTTCGCAATGTGCCTGGTGTTCAAGGAGCGGTCGCTCCAGTTCCATTTTTGTCATTTTTCGTGAATGGTCGGGCGTGGAACCTGATCAAGTTCTCGCCTTTCTTGATACCTTTATTGAACGAGAATAAGAGTGAAATCAACCTTCTCCTTGAAAATACCACGCGTAGCGATCAGGCGGATGACAAGATAATTGCCAGCTATAGCCGAGATCTAGCTAATTTATTTTATATCTATCTCACTCTCCGTGCTTTAAATACAGCGGCGCCCATGTTGATTGTGACTGCGGTGCATCGTGCATACGAGATCATTAGGTTGTGCAATGTGACGGAAGAATTAAGGCCTAACATGCCTTTATTAGTAGACAGGGTAGAGAAGATATCTTCTCTCTACAGCAGGATTTCAGGAATGCTCCCTTTTTCTTTCAGTAACATGTTGGAGAGCCTGACGAATATGAACGCTTGGGCCATGGTTGGTTTGATGGATCTGGTTCGCAATATGCTAGGCGTTCCATTTCTGACTGGCCACATTCCCTTCTTGCACTCCCTTCATTCCGATTGGAGATGGAAGATCTTCCGGTTTGCGCCGTTGTTGCTAGCGGGTGTATTGCCGCAAGCTCTGCTTGGTCACAATTTCCAGGCCCTTCTTCCCAGATAACGGTTGAAAAGGATTGTGTTGTTTCGACAGCCGTTGAAATAGTTGTTTTTTTTGATCGTGCTTCATAATACCAAATATCAGAAATAACGTTAAGTTTGGCTACGTCAGCTCTGCAACAAATTTTTCGTCTTCACTCGTGCCTTGCCATGCTGGCAATGGTCACTCGTTCCAGACAAAAAATTTGTGCAGCTTCCTTGCCAAACTTAACGTTATTTCTGATATTTGGTATAACAAAAATTCTTGAGATCATTTCGCCATCAAAGCCGCTATAATTCGACGATCGCAATTGAACCATAATTGCATGGATACGGATCCACTTGCGTAGCCTGCGGTCGATCTTCTACGCAGTTTTCACGCTTGAAGAATTTTTGAGACAGAATAGTAGGAGCGCGAAGAACCAAAAAGGGATTGACCAAGAAGGCAACTGGGCTACGACAATCGTGTAATCGAGCGCGGAAGGAGGGTAGGCGGCAAGATCGAGAAGTTGGGCGGTGAAGCAGGCAGTCGCGGAAAAGAAGAAGGAAGCGATAGAAGGAATCAAAAGATGGAAGGTAAGAGCAACCAAGAGTCCGCAAAGGGCGATGCCGACACAGAAGGGGAAAAAGAGGTTATAGAGCAGGCTGAGCAGGGGAAAAGCGTGAAAATGGAAAAGGAGAATAGGAAGTATGGCTATGTTCACGGCCAGGTTCAGAGCGAGGGAATTTCTAAGGAAACTGGAAAGAAGGTAGCCGTGTTTTGCTAAGAAGGGGAGGAAAGTCGTTTCATCCGAGGGTCTTTTCGGCAGCATCGAGCGGAGCTTTCGCTCGAAAGGGGAATGGAAGAGGAGGATTCCGGCGCAGCTTGCGAAACTGAATTGGAAGCCGAGATGGGAGCAGATGAAGGGGTTGGAGACGATTTCAAACCCTAAAGCGAAGCCGAGGAGGTTCAAGCCGCTAGTCTGCCGGTTGATGAGTTTTCCCATCAAATAGGCCATCGCCGTGAGCCAACTTCTTTGGACAGCCGGAAATGGGCCGACAAAAAAGTAATAGGTGGTAAGGCTTACGAGGAGAAATAAGAGTTTCCAAGAGCGAGGAAGGAATAGGGAAAGGACTAGAGATGCAAAAGCGATCAGAATCCCGAAATGAAAACCGGAAATCGCTAAAAGATGCTGCAGGCCCAATCGGCCGAATTCGTATTTGAGAAGCCTGTCGTCGACGTCTCCGGTCGTGAGAGCTGCGAGGAATCGGGCCGCGTTGGGGTAATCGGAGCATGTTTCAGAAAGGAAATGGCGATACCGTTCTTTCATTGCATAGCGCCACTCTGCGAAGCTCCAACTTCCTTCGATGGGAATCCATTCCTTGGGTTTGAATGCGTATTGGCAAGGGCCTCTTCGGTCGAGTCTGCCGCTCACGAAATAATCGCGGTTCGCTGTTTGAGGAGGCTTCGGCCCGTGGGTATAGATGTCGCAAGGGACCGAACCTTCTATAGCATAGAAGGTTCCTTTGTAGACTGAGCCTTTTGCAAAGGGGGACTGGTGGGGCTGCAGGGTGGAAATAGAAAAAATTCCTTTAGCCATGCCAGGCTGTGGCGCACGATCGGTAAGAAAATGGCAATAAGCGGCGCTGGCAGCTAAAACGAGCAGGACCGGCCATTTTTTTAGCCAAATGAGATAGCTGCACCAAAAGAGCGGGAAGATCCAATTCGAAGGATTTTGCCAAAAGAGAGCTGCGGCGGCGCCTACAAATAAGGTGAGGGCGAAGAGAAGCGCAGGATGCTGCCGCCAAAAAAACCTATGGTCTTCGATCGGCGTCATAGCAGAAAAGGGTTACGGTATTTCCTATTGATGGATATGAGGGAATTCTTCGTCCGATTCGGAAATGCGGTAGATGAGCCGGGCGCCTCTTCTTGGAGAAAAATAACCAAAGAGCCATTGCATGAGAACAACAATCCGGTTGCGGAATCCTATGAGGTACAAGATGTGGACGAAGCACCAGGCGAACCAGGCGAAAAGCCCGCTGAACTGGAATTTGCCGAACATGCCAATGGCTTTCGTCTTGCCGATGGTCGCCATGGTCCCTTTGTCGAGATAGGAGAAGGGAGGTCGCTGATTTTTAGGAAGTTGTTTGCGGAGAATCTTCGCGACATAGCGCCCTTGCTGCACTGCGACGGGAGCCAGCGCCGGAAGCGGTTTTCCTTTTTTGTCGAGCGCGCAAGCGGAGTCACCGATGACGAAAATCTCGGGATGGTCCGGAATGGAAAGATCGGCGTCGACATTGGCCCGCCCTTGCCTATCGAGAGGGACATGAAGCGTTTGGAGTACGGAGGAGGCCTGGTTGCCGGCAGCCCAAAGGATGTTTTCGGCAGGAATCACGGTGTCTCCGACCGTGACTCCTTCATGCGTCACATTGGTCACCCGCTTTCCGGTAATGACATGGACTCCGAAATATTCCAAATAGCCTTTCGCTTTTTGCGATAGCTTTTCAGGGTAGACGGGCAGAATGTTGGACGATCCTTCGATGAGATAGATTCGAGTCGTGGTCGTGTCGATTCTGCGGAAATTTTTCAGCAGGGTCTCGTGAGCGATTTCGGCGATGGCTCCCGCCATCTCGACCCCGGTCGGCCCTCCGCCGATGATGACGAAATTGAGATACTTCTTGGCTTCCGAAATGCTGTCGCACCGCTCCGCCTTCTCAAAGGAGATTAAGATCCTTTCCCGGATACTTAAGGCGTCGGTCAAGGTTTTCAGGCCAGGCGCGAATTCTTCCCATTGGCTGTTTCCGAAATAGGAGTGGCGGGCGCCCAACGCTACGATCAAGTATTCGTAAGCGACTCGGTCGCCGTTTTTTAAGATGACATGCCGGTTTTCCTTATCGATTTTTACGACCTCGCCCATGATCACCGTCACATTTTCATAGGGACTGAGGATCTCGCGGATCGGAACGGCTATATCGCCGGGAGAGAGGGCTGCGCTTGCGACTTGATAAAGCAGCGGTTGGAAAAGGTGATGGTTCGTTTTGTCGAGCAGCCAGACGTCGAATTTCGAATTGCCCAATGCCTTTGCGGCATTCAACCCTCCGAATCCCCCGCCGAGAATCAAAACCTTCGAACTTGCCATCTTCTTCTAATTATCTCGACGCGTGATTTTTTGCGAGTACATCTCTTGATTCTCAGATTTAGCTTTTCAGGCGGAATGTTCTGAAAAATTGCACAAAGGTAGAGATTATAGCAGAAAATCCTTGGGAGGAAAGGAATATTTAACTATTCTCGTTTTAGAGGCTATCTATGGATTTTTGGATTTGAGAGGATAAGGTTTCGTCAATCGAAAAAAGTATATAGCCGCAAATTAAACTGCTAACATAGAAGCACATGATTGTTGAAGCATTGATCGATAGCTTTTTATGGCAGAGTGAAAAATTGTCCGAATGAATGCGCTGGTTCGCCGATATTTTTACGAAGATGCAAATTTTGAAGAGGTCTTGGTTTTGAGCGAAGGACCCGAGAGAAATTGGAACGATGTCGAACGGATGGTCCCGGGGTTTCCTCGCGGATGGTACGAATTGAGCCGCGTCCCATCCGAAGACCGGGTGGACTTTACCCGTTCTTTTTGGCTCAAGCGCCTTCCGTTCCACCCAATAGCTCACGCCGCCATCTCCGACTTCTTCAATTCTCTCGATGATGTCGGAGTCGTCCTGTCAAAAAAAAAGGAATCTTGGGAGCCGCAATTAATCTACAGCTTCATGGACAACAGTTGCTTTTTTAGGGGGCTTCATCCCTCATCGGACGAACAGGCCGAGGAATTAAAAGACGAGCTCGATTTTGCTTTCCCTAGCGATTGGATCGCTTTTACCAAGATTCACAATGGGTTTGGGAAACTATCGGAATTGAATCTTTTGAAGATCCAAGAAATCCCCAGAGTTCGCCGAAAGGTGATGGACATGCTGCTCAAAGCTCCTCAGGTGGTCAAATCAGGCGACACAGTGATCGATCCGAGTTCCCTGGTTCCTTTTTTTGAAGTATCAGGATTGAGTTCATTTCAATGTTTTTATGCAGATTGGTATCCTGGAAATGAAATGGGCAATGTTTATTTTTCCGGAATTGATTACACAGTCTCAAATGCCGCTCTTCGAGAAGCTTGGGGTGACAATGGCGCATTCCCGACTTTTTTGGAGTGGCTAGCTTCCTACTTGGAGGGGATGGAGATCGCTCCTTAACTTATGTACCTCGTGCAGCATCTCTTTGAACAGCATGGAAAACACCTGGGGTTAGATCTTCTCGCAGGCGCTTCGGGCCTTGCCCGCAGGATCAATCGAGCAGAAGTCCATCGCCCCGGCTTGAGCCTCATGGGTTATATGAAAGGCTTTGTTTCATCCAGGATCCTCGTATTCGGCAAGCAGGAGATCGAATACTTGAAAGAGCTCGACTCCCCGACTCGGGATTTGCGGCTGAAAAATATTTTAACGACTATGACGCCGGCGGTCATCACGGCCCGGGGCTTCAGGCCTCCAAAAGAAATGGTTGCGCTATGTGAAAAAGTGCATATCCCTTTGTTTCGAGCCAATGCGACTGCGACCAACCTGTTAAGTCGGATCACGTTTTTATTGCTTGAGGAATTTTGCCCGAGCGTCACTCTTCATGGAACCTTGGTAGAAGTATTCGGCGTAGGTGTATTGATCCAAGGAGAATCTTCGGTCGGCAAGAGCGAGGCAGCCCTAGGGCTGATCGAACGGGGCCACAGGCTGATTTCCGATGACGTCGTCCGGGTGAAAAAAAAAGAAGGATCGTCGCTCATGGGATCTGGTCCGGAATTGACCCGCCATCTCATGGAAATCCGAGGGATCGGCATCATCAATGTAGCTCACCTTTACGGAGCCGTTTGCGTCCGCCATGATAAAGGGATCGATATCGTGGTGAAACTCGAGGAGTGGGACGATCAGCATTTTTACGACCGAGTGGGACTTGACGAAAAATTCATCGATATTCTTGGATCCAGCGTCCCTTATCACGTTTTGCCTGTGAAGCCAGGCCGCGATGTCGTTCTTCTTCTGGAAACGATCGCTCTTAATCACCGCTTAAAGGATATGGGCTATAATTCTGCTAAGGAATTCAATGCCAAGTGGCTAGAGGCGATTTCACGCAGGCAGAGGAAGAGGGTGCTTTCATGATCCTTGTCAAAAAAATCAAAGTAAAAAATGCTCTTGGGCTTCATACACGTCCGGCAGCTACTATCGTAAAACTTCTCCAACCGCTCAAATCTTCCGTTTCGTTTACCTATAAAGAAGAGACGATCAACGCCCGCAGCATCATGAGCATTCTGATGCTAGCGGCAAAAAAAAATGCGCAGATTACCATTACGATCGAAGGCGTGGATGCGGAGTTGGCGATGCGTCGCCTGATCGCCGCATTCGAAGAGGAGTTCGGGGAGAAATAATGGCTGGTGAAAGGGAAGAGGTTGTCCTTCGCGGACTTCCGATCAGCAAGGGGATCGGAATCGGATTCCCTGTCTTCTTTACCAACTTCGATGAAGATATTTCAGAGAGCCAGATCTCTAAAAAGGAAATCGAAGATGAAATCGACCGGTATCGCTCTGCTTTGGCCAGAAGCCGCAATGATGTCGAGAAGCTTCAAAAGATCTCCCTGCAGGACGGGACTCCTGAAATCGTCGCTATCCTTGGGACCCATCTCGAGATAATGCAAGATCCTCTCCTCACTTCGGTCATCGAGGAGAAAATCCGGGTCCGGCAGCAGAAGATTGAAACGGTCTTTTTCCATTTGATCGAAGAATATAAGCAGCGGTTCAGCATCCTGCAAGATATCTATTTTCAAGAACGGGTCCGCGATATAGTTGACGTCTCGAGACGCATCCTCAATCATTTACGGCCTGTCGGAAGGATCAGAATGTCCGAAATGCCGCACAATTCGATTATTCTGGCCCACGAGCTCGTCCCATCGGAAACGATCGAAGCCAGCTCATCTGTCGTGAGCGCTTTTGTAACCGCTGCCGGCGGGATCACTTCTCACGCGGCGATTATCTCTAGGGCGAAGGGGATCCCGTATGTCGCAAATGTCGATATCAAAATGTTGAAACGGGTGGACTTGGCCGCCATTATCGTCGATGGCTCGCAAGGTCTCGTCATCATCAATCCCACGCGTCAAACTTTGAAAAAATACTCCGAAGTGAAGAAGAGCCATGTAGAGAAATATAAACTTCTCAAAACTGCCACGAACCTCAAAGGGGAGACGATCGATGGCTATGAAATCCGGATTTTCGCGAATTTAGAAAATCCAAAAGAAATCGATTATCTGAACAAGTGCGGAGCCGCGGGCGTGGGGCTGTTTCGCTCCGAATATCTATTTCTTTCCCGAAGGAGATTCCCTACCGAAGAAGAACAATTCGAGATTTACAAGAGGATGGCGAGAAGCTTGCGCGGACGCCCCCTCGTCGTGCGGATTTTCGATATCGGCGGGGATAAAAAACCCGATCTTTTGCCTGAAGAGCCCGATGCTAAATATTTTCTAAAGATCGGCAATGAATTGAATCCTGCGCTTGGATGCCGCGCGATCCGCTTTCTCCTCCGGTATCCCGAACTCCTTGAAATCCAACTCCGCGCCCTTCTCCGCGCAAGCAGGTTCGGGGACATCCACATTCTCATTCCGATGGTTTCAGAT
>JABDHH010000022.1 GCA_013285585.1 Chlamydiota bacterium | reverse complement strand
CTTCCCTCCGAAAAATTCAATCAGGGGGTTCCAAACTCCGGGATTGTGAGAGAAGAAATCGGTGAATTTATCAATGGAGCTTTTCGCCTCGCTCGCTTTTTGCATTGACCGCTTTGCATAGAGAATGAGCCCTACTCCGATCGCTGTAGAAGCAACTCCGAAGATCTGCATCCGTGTCATTTTTGCAATTAACAAAATGAACCCTCTGTAAATTTAATATACAGGGCAATGGTTTTTTATGCAGCTGTAGCCTACTTTCTTAAGTATGTTCTTCAACTGGACTTTGTCCATTTCTCGCCACTGGGCGCCTGGGCTATTTGCCCCGCAGCGAATGAATTTTATTCATGGTATGAAAACACTCCCTAGTGACCCTTTTCAAAAACTATTGAAAAGGTGCATTTGAGGTTCTTTTGTCTTGCTAAATTGGTGCATAAGAATTAAAAAATGTTTTCATGAGCGTTCAGACTTCTTCTATATCTAGCGCCTTCATTTGGCGGCGGGTCCATTCTTTGATGGGCTTGTGGCTTGTACTTTATTTGATCGTTCATCTGATCACAAATTCGCAGGCGGCGCTGTGGTTCGGCGATGATGGGAGCGGCTTCGTCAAGATGGTCAATGCCCTGGAAACGCTGCCGTATTTGCAGGTGGTGGAGACGGTGCTGATCGGGATCCCCCTCTTAATTCACGGGGTCTGGGGAGTGAAGCGGGCGCTCACATCGAAATTGAATTCGAGCGGGGGCGACGGAAGCCGTCCGGGACTCAAGTATAATCGGAATCGGGCATTTACTTGGCAAAGACTGTCGTCGTGGATTTTGCTTGTGGGGATCATCGGGCATGTAGTGCAGATGCGGTTTCTCGATGCGCCGAAAAAGGCGATGAGTACGGTGGGCGAGCAATATTTCGTGAAATTAAATTTCGATGAGGGGCTGTATACCCTTGCGGCAAGGCTGCATGTGAATTTGTTCTCGCCAGGAGATGTGGAGAGCGCGGCCAAGCAGGTAAGGACGATGGGTCCGATGTGCATGCCGCGGCTCGGCAATGGGAAATATAACGCGGATGAGGACTCGGCCCGGATGATGGCGCAGAAGGCGCAAGAAGAAAAAGAATGGATGGCTGCATTGGCATCGTTCAAGCTGAAGGACACCCAAGTCGTCGCAGTGTCGTCGATGCCGGGGACGGCTTTCTTGCTGATGGTGCGCGACACGTTCAAGAGTCCGATCATGGCCGTGCTGTATACGATCTTCTTGCTAGCGGCGGCGTTCCATGCGTTCAATGGATTCTGGACGTTCTTGATCACATGGGGAATGATTTTGTCGTATCGGTCTCAGAGGGCGATGGTTTCCGTGAGCATAATGGGAATGGTCGTGCTTAGTTTGCTGGGTTTGGCTGCGATCTGGTGCAGCTATTGGGTCAACCTGCGGTATTAGAACATGGTTAAGAAAAAAGAAGTCATCGTAGTCGGCGGCGGTTTGGCCGGTCTTGCAACCGCCATGAAACTCGCGGAACAGGATTGCCATGTCAAGCTGGTCTCGCTCACTAAGGCGAGGAGATCCCATTCGGTGTGCGCTCAGGGAGGGATCAACATCGCTGTGAATTTAAAGGGCGAGGGAGATTCTCCGATCATCCATGCCTATGACACGATCAAGGGGGGAGATTTTCTGGCGAACCAGCCTCCCATCTTGGAGATGTGCATGGCTGGGCCGGGGATTTTGCGCATCTTCGATCGAATGGGGTGTCCATTCAACAGGACTTTGGAAGGACATATCGACTTTAGGCGATTCGGGGGGACGCTTTACAACCGGACCGCTTTCTGCGGGGCGTCGACGGGCCAGCAGCTTCTCTATGCGTTGGACGAACAGGTGCGGCGCCATGAGGCGAAGGGTAAGGTCGAAAAGTTCGAAAACCATGAATTTCTCCATTTGATTTTGGATAGAGAGGGACGGGCTCGCGGGATCGTACTGCACGATCTTTTCGATCTGAAACTGTCGGTATTAAAGGCAGATGCAGTCGTGATCGCGACGGGTGGGCTTGGAGTGCTCTACAAGAAATCGACGATGTCGACGTTCTGCACGGGAGCGGCCAATGGCCGGTTATATATGCAGGGGATGAAATATGCCAATGGGGAGTTCATTCAGATCCATCCGACATGCATCCCTGGATTGGATAAGATGCGCTTGATGAGCGAGTCGATCCGAGGTGAGGGAGGACGGGTTTGGGTTTGGGGCGATTCGTCGAAACAGATGGAGTTCCCGGACAAGTCGACGCGGGCTTGCGGGAAGACGGGAGAACCTTGGTACTTCTTAGAGGAAATGTATCCGGCGTTTGGAAATCTGGTGCCGCGGGATATCGGATCGCGCGAGGTAACCCGGGTCTGCGAGGCGGGTCTCGGGGTCGATGGAAAAATGCAGGTATTCTTGGATGTGACGCACCTTCCGGCCGAAAAACAGCATAAACTTGAGTCGGTCTTAGAAATCTATGAGAAGTTTACCGGGGACGATCCAAGGAAGAAGCCAATGAAGATCTTCCCGGCGGTCCACTACTCGATGGGAGGGGCTTGGGTCGATTGGCCCGCGGCTGACGACCCGGATCGGTCGACCCGGTTCCGGCAGATGACGAACTTGACGGGTTGTTTCAACGTGGGTGAGTCCGATTATCAGTACCATGGAGCGAACCGGCTCGGTGCGAATTCTCTCTTGGCATGCATCTTCGGCGGGTTGGTGACGGGCATCGAGGTGTCGCGATATATCGGAGGATTGGAAAAGGGTTTTGAGGATGTTCCAGAAGAAGTATTCGGCGAGGCATTGGCGATTGAGGAGAAAAAACAAAAGGAATGTTTAAAAAAGAGCGGCCCTGAAAATGTGTTCAAGCTCCACGACGAACTGGCCGATTGGATGGTGCGATATGCAAGCGTCAAGAGGGATAATCCCGACTTGGAAAAAACGATCGTCAAGATCAAGGAAATCCGGGAAAGATATAAGAAGATCGGCTTAGAGGATCAGGGGACGAATGTGAACCAGACCTATGTTTTTGCGCGGCAGTTCGAGGCGATGATGGAACTCGCTTTGGTGATCGCTAAAGGAGCACTTCTTCGAAATGAGTTCCGAGGCGCTCACTATAAGCCCGATTTCCCCGAGAGAGACGACAAGCATTGGCTGAAGACGACGATTGCTCTGTATCGCGAAGAGGAACCGGATATTACATACGAACCGGTTGACATTCGGCATCTAGACCCGATACAGAGAGATTATACGCACGCGAAAAAGGTCAAGCCGCATTTGAAAAACATCCCATCGAATATTCAGTTGCCGTTTTAATTTAGGTTAAATGGAAAATTCTTATACATTGAATGTTTATCGCGGACTTCCTGGAAACCAGTATTGGGAAGAGTTCGAGTTTTCGCGACATCCTCAGGCAAACGTCATCTCGTCATTGATGGAGATCCAGAAGAGTCCAATCAATAAGATGGGTGAAAAGACCACTCCGGTAGTCTGGGAGCAAGGATGTTTGGAAGAAGTATGCGGTTCTTGCTCGATGCTGGTGAATGGGAAGCCTAGGCAGGCGTGTACGGCATTGATCGAACCCTACATTCGAGAGACAGGCTCTTCCACGATTACGCTGGCTCCTTTTACGAAATTTCCCTTGGTTCGGGATCTTTATGTAAACAGGACCAGGATGTTCGATGCGCTCAAAAAAGTGAGAGGCTGGATTTCCATCGACAGCGTCAACGACATCGGCAGTTTCGGCCCTCCTGTCAGTCCCGATGTTCAGGAAGCTCTTTACGTGCTTTCTACATGCATGACTTGCGGCTGTTGCACGGAAGCATGCCCTCAAGTAAACGAAAAATCGCCGTTCATGGGGCCTCAGGCCATGTCGCAGATCCGTCTGTTCAACTCCAATCCTACGGGAGCCCTGGAAAAATCGAAACGGCTCCGGGCAGCCTTAGAGGAAGATGGAATCGCTGGGTGCGGCAACGCGCAAAATTGTGTCAAAGTTTGTCCGAAAAACATCCCTCTGACTGAATCGCTGGCAGTGATTGGACGCGAAGCCTCCAGGCAAGCTCTCAGCGATTTTTTCAGCCTTCCTGATGCAAGAAAATAGGGGGTGTACCGTAAAGATTATAATTTACTGGCATAATTACCGCAAAAAGAGAAAAATGTCTTTTCTCTGCTGTTAGGGATACTCTGGCTGCCATTATGCCCTTCAACGATATTCCGGTTTAAGGGATCACGACGCCAGGACGAGTCCTCGAACTCCTCCAGGGAAGCGGTCCCACTTATACGAACACGGTTGACCGAGCTCGCGCCAGACCCCTTTCAGCGGAGATCAGATCCTATCCGAACAAAATTTTCGCCCGAGTTTTTGGATCGACAAGCTCAAAAAGAATCGGTTTTTCAACGTACTGACAGGAGTAGTATCAATACTACTCCTGCAATTTGAATCCAAAAACAGCCAAAATAAAACTCGATGTGGCCTTATACCAAATATCAGAAATAACGTTGAGTTTGGGTACGTCAGCTCTGCAACAAATTTTTCGTCTTCACTCGTGCCTTGCCATACTGGCAATGGTCACTCGTTCCAGACAAAAAATTTGTGTAGCTTCCTTGCCAAACTCAACGTTATTTCTGATATTTGGTATTAATTAAAGTGGTCTCAAAATATTTTAGGATTCTGAAACAGTCATTTGATTATCTACTTTTTTCACGCCGTCAACTTCTTTCGCAAGCCGGATGATACGATTCATATCATCCTTGCTGGCAACTGTTCCCGATATGGTTACAACTCCATTATTCGTAGTGACCGATACGAGCCTAGAAGTTGCCGATAAAGATCCGTCAGACATAATCGATGTTTTGACTTTCGTTGTGATTTGCCAATCCGAGCTTTGATTGTTTTGCTGTTGTCCCACGCAACTGCTGGATGTGCCGCAAGTATTGCAGCAAGAAGCAAGAAGTACAAAACTGATGATAAAATATGCAAATTTCATAAAAGATATCTCCCATGGTTTGTATTTTCCCTGAATCCGGGCTTGGTGTTCGTATCAGGCAGCAGGCAAGCTTGGTTTTGCTTGTTGCCTCTTGCGTGATGACCTTCCTAATCGATGATCACGCTCAGAGAAAATCTAATTCTTCATATATTTTAAATTAAATTTCAGAACAATTATTTTATAAAATATTGAATTAAAATAATTTAGATAGGTTCATGATCGCAGTCGCCTGTCGGTGCGGCTTCATTTCCAATGATTTTAGATCGAATTCATGAATGTAAAACCGCTTTACAAGCTCGGCTTTGAACTGGTCGATCCGTGTTTTAGGATCGTTGCCGAATGCTCGGAGACGGCAAAGGAAATCGTCGTGGGTCCGATTTTGTCTATACGCGGGACGTTTCGGGGGCAGGAGGAGAACGTCCATATTTTCCGGTTTATAATCCCAAAGGAAGGAAGTGTGGTGGAGCCACCGGTCTTTCTTCATATACTGGGCGTTTCCGCCACATTTTTTATCTCCGATGCAATAGTCGTTTTCTCGTAAATGGAAGCCCGGGATATTCCAGGCCGTAGCATAAAGATCAGCGGACCATTTAAGGATCGGTTCGGGATAGGGAGCCACATCGAGGTGCTCTTTTGCCATGATGAATGTAACGAACAGCGTATGTTCATCGACGATGACAGTTCCTCCTCCGCTGAACCGCTTGATCACCGGGATGGTGTTTTCGCGGACTTTCGAGAGATCGAGAAGTTGTTCAGGCTGGCCTGAAATTCCCATGACGATTGCTCTCGGCGAGCCGAAATTGACGATGCAAAAGCTTCGGGCCTCGGCGCGCAGGAGCGCTTCCTCGAGCTGGAGCTGCTCGAAAATGGGAACGCTGTCCAGGAGGATAAAATGAAGGTCAGGGCGAATAGGCGATCTCCTTGATGTCCTCTATCGGCACGATGAGATATTTGCTCCCTTGGCTAAAAGGAATTTTGATGAGCATCAAAGTGCCGTTTTCGGCAAACGAGAGTTCAGCGACATTGGCTAGGATTCCGCTCGAGGTCTGAATGTTGATTTTCAGGGCGGGTCTTTCTCTGCGCAAAAGTTCAAAAGCTTGCGTATAGTCTTGGGCTCTTGCCTTAGGTTCGATGATCATCGAACTGTGGGCTTCTTGTACAGCAACAGCAGCTGGAGGAGCTGCGGTTTTTTCCGGAGCGGCGGGTTCTTGAGCCGCTAAGAGTAGAGTGGCGAGAGTGAGGGAAAAATGGCTCATGGGGTCTCCTTATCGATAGAAATAATCAGGTCTTGGGCTTTTTTCAACGCTTTGAAAGAGCTGTCGACCATCCGGTTGAATTCGATCTCGTTCGCTTCCAGAGATGAAACGACGATCGAGACCGTCAGATGTAGGGGGCCTTCTTCTGTTTGGAACGACTGTCTAGAGAGGTCATTTTTGATCCGTTCGGCTAAGGCGCGGCCTTGTTCGGGCGTTTTATTTTTCATCAGGATGATCAAGCGCCCTTCCGAGGATGGAACGAGAAAGTCGGTTGAGGAAAGTAAGGGTTGAGTCAGATCAGTAAAGGGCTTGATGACCTGCTGCTGCATCCCATTGCCGATCCGATTTTGGAGTTCATCGAAACGATCGATCCGGATCATCAGGGCGGCGACGGGTACGCCCTCTTTTTTGGCCTGTTTGAGCGCATGGATGGCTTGGTTATGAATCAGAACGCGATTTTTGAGAGTCCCACTAGAGGGATCGTCGCTTTTTGGGGCCAGCGCATTCGATATATCTTGGGTTTTTTCTCTAAGAGAGTGGCTTTTGCGGATGGTCTGGATCCTCATGCGGAGCTCTTCGGGATCCAGCTGATTGTTCAAAAAATCGGTTACGCCAGCTTCCTTCGCCGCATCGAGATAGCTTCGCTTCAGGCGTCCGGTGATCAAGAGGATCGGAGTTAAAGTGCGCAAGATCTGTTTCAGTTCCCGGCACAGTTCGAGAGCATCGCAATCTTCCAATTCGGAATCGACGATGATGAAGTCGAAGGATGTGGTTTGAGCCGCCGATAGGGCGGAATGCTTCTTGGGGGCGTCTACAATAAAAAACTCTTCATCTAATTGCTTTTTGACCCAAAAACGGACCGCAGCATCGTCAGTAACTGCGAGGAGGGTTGGGAGTTTCAGGTTGTTCATATGAGCTATCCTCTAACAATATTCGTCCTTCTTTTGGAGCGCAATCATCAAGATCGAAATATCGGCGGGCGTAAGTCCTGAAATTCGGGATGCTTGTCCCAAATTTCCGGGAGTGAATCGGCTCAATTTCTGTCTGGCTTCTGTGCGAAGGCCGACGACTTTGTGATAATCGAATTCTTTCGGGATTTTGATCTCGTCGAGATGTTCGAGTTTCGCTACTTCTTTTTTTTGTCTTTCGATATAGCCGGCGAACTTGATCTCCATCTCGATTTGCTCGTTGAGATCGGGTCCATAGTTCTCCATTTGCTCCGGATAGGCTGCTAGGGCTGCGGCATAGGTCCATTCGGGTCGGCAGATCAATTGCGCGAGGCTGACGCTTTTCCCGTCGATCGATTTGAATATTTTCTGCAGGCGCGCAATTTCTTTGGAGATCGTTTCGATTTTCTGAGACGCCCGTTCGTGCTGGGCAGCAGAAATCATGCCATATCTGTAAGCGATCGGCCGGAGACGGATATCGGCATTGTCTTGCCTTAAGAGGAGACGGTGTTCGGCGCGGCTCGTGAACATCCGGTAGGGTTCCGAAAGATCGAACCGGATCAGATCGTCGATCATGACCCCTAGATAGGCGTCGCTTCTTTTGAGGATAAAAGGATCTTTCCCTAAAACTTTCGCGGCTGCGTTGATCCCTGCGATGATTCCCTGTCCTGCCGCTTCTTCATATCCGGTCGTTCCGTTGACCTGGCCGGCTAAAAAGAGGCCTTCCACCCGTTTGGTTTCCAGGGTGGGATAGATCTGATCGCTTTTTACAAAGTCGTACTCGATCGCATAGGCGGGGCGCATCACCTCGGCTTTTTCCAGCCCGATGACGCTGCGGATCATGGCAAGCTGGACGTCGAAGGGCAAAGAAGAAGAGATGCCGTTGACATAGATTTCATCGGTCATCAAACCTTCGGGTTCGAGGAAAATCTGATGCCGGTCTTTGTCCGCGAACCGGACGACTTTGTCTTCGATCGAAGGACAATAGCGGGGGCCGATGCCCTTGATCGTTCCAGCAAATAAGGGCGAGCGGTGAAGGTTGTCGCGGATGATCGCATGGGTTTCTGGCGTAGTATAGGTGATGTAGCAAGAGATCTGCGTCATCCGCTCTTCCGGCTCATCGTAGGAAAAATAGACCCCGTCGTCTCCCGGCTGCTCTTCGCATTTCGAAAGGTCGATGCTTCTCCGGTTGATCCGCGGCGGAGTGCCGGTTTTGAGTCTTCCTAAATGGAATCCCAAGCTCTCAAGACAGGGCGATAGACCCATCGCGGCTTTGTCGCCCCCCCGTCCTCCCGAAAAATTCGTCTGGCCGATGTGGAGAAGTCCTCGCATGAAAGTGCCCGAAGAGAGAATGACGGTTTTCGCTCTGTATTCGATCCCTTCTTGGGTGGCGAGTCCGACGAGTTTGCCCGCTTCGACAAGAAGCGATTCGGAGGTTCCTTGTTGGATTTCAAGATTCGGCGTCCGTTCCAGGCGGTGCTTCATTTCCAAGGCGTATGCGGCCTTGTCGGCTTGAGAGCGGGGAGAGCGGACGGCGGGGCCTTTCGATGAATTGAGCATCCGGAATTGGATGCTCCTGCGGTCCGCTACTTTTCCCATGAGGCCGCCGAGAGCGTCGATTTCACGGACGATATGGCCCTTTGCAGTCCCCCCGACCGAGGGGTTGCAGCTCATCTTCCCGATCGTATCGAGGTTCATGGTCAAAAGAAGGGTGCTCGCGCCCATGCGGGCCGCAGCATGAGCGGCTTCGCAGCCCGCATGGCCAGCGCCTACGACCAGAACATCGAAAATTTTAGGATATTGCCACATAAATAAAAACCCCTATTAAAAAAAACTTTTCAATAGGGGCTTTAATTAGAACTTGCGATTTATTTTTTCTTATGTCGATCGCGGCGTCTGCGCTTCTTGCGCTTGTGACGAGCAATTTTCGCACGTCGCTTTTTCTTTACTGAAGCCATACTTTTTCCCCTGCATAGAAAAGAATAAGGGCAGTTTACCTTACGGGCGGGTAAAATGTAAAGGTGGGTGGTGGTAAAAAAATATTTATTGGCACTGAGAAGCTGTCTACTTACTCCTCTGGAGAAAAGGCGGAAAAAGCCTCTTTGTTGGCTTTGGCGAGTTCAGCGCCCGAATTAATCGGGGTATAATTGGCGAACTGGGCGATTTCTTTTCGAAACGCCAAGTTGACGCTGCCGATGGCTCCATGGCGGTTTTTGGCCACGATCACTTCCGCTAAGCCCGGCTTGTCGTAAGGGTCATAGTATTCGCGGCGCAATAAGAACATCACGACGTCTGAGTCTTGTTCAAGGCTGTTGTGCACGACAATATCGTTAGCGACAAAGTTATGCACACCTGGGACAGTGGCGTCATACACATCTTCTTCGCCCAGTTTGGTAATTGCAACAATTTCATCCCAATAGACATCTGATTCAGCCAAGTTTTGTAAGGTTGGATCTTTGAGAAATTGATTCAAAAGACTCATGCGATTTCTAGATATTCCTGATTTAAAAAGGGTATTGCCGCAGTAAGAAGTGTTTAAACTCTTGCAGACATCCCTCCAACCTAATCCACAGCGATCTTTTGCTTCTTTAACAGAAGTTTTCCATACAGATTTAGGAATTACATCAAGGTGTTGGACTTGGCTAGCCAAACTGGAACTCGATGAGGCGTAATAGATATTTCCCGCGGGTTTACGTCCGGGTATTTTTTTAGAGCTAATATTCCCATCTGTTGCCCATAACAATTGTTGGGATGAATTTCGTACGTATTCGATGTTTTCTGGATCAGCACTTGTATAATGATAGGGTTGGTTAGGTAAAATACAACCATCTCCTAACAAATGACCGATAAAAATATACTCTTCTTTTTGCAGTTTAGATTGGTGAGATTCTGTTTCTAAAGCACGAGGAATTGCAATATGCGATTCCGTGTTCAGTTCATCTAAACGTTGCCAGCCGTGGGCGGTACGGAAACGATGATTGGCTGAGGCTTTGATGGTTCGTCCGCTACGTAATTTCAGTTCATAGACCGTTTTTCGACCTGAATAAAAGACTTTGGTCATTGTATGAGAGCCGAGTAACAGGTTCTCATCGACGGCGAATACTTGGATGGGGGTTTGAGTTTTTCTTTCTGCAAGTTCTTTAATCGTATAGAGATGGCCAGTTTCAGTATCTTTGATCAGGGTATCGCCCGAAAGACATCCCGATTCTCTCAAGTCGCTCATCATGGGGCGGTGGCCTTGCCGCTCTTCGACTTTGCGAGAAAGCTGCGCGGCGCAGAGGATAGGGATATTCAGCTCGCGCGCCAGATTTTTGAGCATGCGGGAGATCTCGGAAATCTCAACTTGGCGGTTTTCGATAGAGCGGGAATTGCCTGAACCTGAGATGAGCTGCAGATAATCGATCACCATAAAGCCGATGTTATAGGCTTCGCGCAGGCGGCGTGCGCGGGCGCGGAGGTCTGTGATTTTCAGGCCGGGCTGGTCGTCGATGATCATGAGATGCTTCTGCATCATGTTCACCGCGCCGACTATGCGCTGATATTCCGATCCGTTGAGCGAGCCGGTTTGGATCTTTTCCGATTCGACTTCGGCTTGAGAGCAGATCATACGGTGGAGAAGCTGGGTGGCGCTCATCTCAAGTGAAAAGATGGCGACGGGGATGTGATTTTTGAAGCAGATGTTTTCAGCAATCGAAGTGATCAAGGCGGTTTTTCCCATGGCAGGCCGGGCAGCGAGGATCATGAGGTTGGACGGGTTGAAGCCGTTGAGCAGCCTGTCAAGATCGATGAAGTGGGTCGGAACGCCCGTGACGGCCGGTTCATTTGGGTCTCTTTCCAGGAACTTTTGCTGCCGATCCTGGAGTTCTTTCAGGAAGGGAAGTTTCGACTCGGCTTTCAAACCAGTCAGAAGGTCTTTGATCGCAACCCCGACGCTATGCTGGTTGGATTGGGAGATATTGAAAAAATAGGTCTGAGCTTCATCGAGGGCGACCATGACATCGCCGGGATCTTCGAGGGCTGTTTTTTCGATCTTTTGCGAAGCGTTGATCATCTGTCGCAGAATCGATTTTTCTCGGATCAGATTGACGTATTCTTCGATATAAGCGGAAGTGCCGGCATATTGGGCAAGAGTAGTCAGATAGCTGATCCCGCCTACGGCGTCGAGCCTGTTTTGCCTTTTGAGCTCTTCGCTGATCAGATGGATATCTGCGGGCTTGTCCGACCGATAGGCGGACTTGAGGCAGGAAAAAATGATCTGGTGCTCATTATAATAGAAATCGGTATCGAGAAGCGTGTCAGCGGCGATATTGAGGCCGTTGACGCTGGTCAGCATGCAGCCGAGTACCATCATTTCCGATTCTTTGGAATTGGGAGGAACGCGCGCTTTTTTCTCTGCTTCAGCCATGAGAGCCTCGAATACGGTGATTTGCGGAAGAATAGCAAGTTGTCAAATTCTAAAACAGCCGATATAGGAAGGTTATGCCGGAATTGCTCCGATTCCCCCGTGTCATCGTTGTCACGATCCTCTTAGGTTCTTGGTAGGAAATCTTTTCTTGGCGAAATATTTTGGTTGGGATATATTCGCCTGCCAGAAAAGGAAAAACCTTTCTAAACAAATGGAGGATTTATGGCATCTCTTTCCGCTGTATCATCATCACCATACGCTAGTGGTATTACGCACGGAGCGGTTACACTTGCAACAAATAAATACTTTGTATTGACAACGCTCGCTCTAGTGATACTGGACAACCTTCCAAAAGCGGAAGCGATCCCATTCAGCAAGTGTATGGAATGGTGCACAAGCTTACCTATGGGCAGTCCGTTGCTTTTAGGAGGAGGATGTATCGCTTTATGCACCCTAGGGCTGGTGATCCCAGTCGGTCAGTAAGAGGTGTCCGTTCGCCTCCCTTCTTGGGAGGTGAGCGCTTCCGATAGATTCAAGAGGATGAAACAGCTTCTGCAAGCGTTTGGGCATAATGTTCGACGGTAAATTTTTGAGCTTCCTTCGATTGGAGGAAGACTCCTGCCTTTTCAAGATATCCTTCCCATTCTTTTCTCGTCATCGTTAGCAAAAATGCAAGAAGAGCTTCGTTGCTGGCGAATTTTCTCCGGTCGATGAAACAATCGGCAGGAACATAGTTCTCGATATTGGGCGCTCCCCAATAAACCGGCACGACGCCCGCAGCGAAGCAGTCCCATAACTTTTCAGTGATATACCCGCTTTCGGAGGAATTTTCATAAGCGATCGCGAACCGGTAATGTTTCAACACCGCCATTTTATCGGGAATCGTCCCTTTCCAAGAGTGGAATTTGCGCTTTTGCCAATACCGACCGTAAAGGTCGAATTCCACGTCGGGACGCTCTTCAAAAAAACGGATCAGGTGTTCGCGTTGCGAGTAGAGTTGATGCGGATGCTTGGAGGTTAAGCGCGATGCGATTAGGGTCAGAAATTTTCTGTCTTCGTAGGGGACGGGTTCCGTGATTTTTTGAGAAAGAGAGGGGTAATAGAACTTGAAAAAGCGAACATTGTCCACCAGATCATCGTTCCATGTGTAAATTTTATGGAATCGTTCTTGGATTTTCGGATCCCAGATCTCGGCTTGCACGGTGGGAGGCTCCCACGCGAAAAGGATCAACTGCCGAGGTGGGATTTTCCCAAGATCCAAATCTTTAATATGCACTCCTAGGTTGCAGAAGATCACGTAGGCCGTGTCATCTTCGAGAGGGCATTTCCGCGGCAAACCGAATCCCAGCCAATGTTTGAAATCGGCCCAATTTTTGACGATCTTCCAAGTCAGAAGAAACTGTTCATGCGCTTTGCGATCCCATCGGCGCGCCGAATAACCTTTTTGTTCGAGAGCGGTACAGATTCTGCACTCGAAGGAGGCGTCGCCAATCGCATCGGGAACCCAATCTTCGTAAATCTCAACGCGCTGCGCAGAAAGGAGTGCTAAGGCAAATGCGAAAGCAAAAAAGTGGCGTGTCAGTCGGGTGGCCATTTCGGAAAGAGAGGGATTTGAACCCTCGATACCCCTTTAAGGGGGTATGCGTCCTTAGCAGGGACGTGCCTTCAGCCGCTCAGCCATCTTTCCTTAAGAGTGAAAATGTTAAGCGAAAATTCCCTTTTGGGCAAGAATCAAGCTATTGAGGGAATTGCAAAACTCCATTCGGGCGTAAATCCGCGCTCCCTTCGCCGATTCGGATTTTTTGCAAATCGCCTAAGGCCCAAAAGGTTATGTCAATTTGCAAAAAACCGAATCGGCTTTGGGGTCATCGAATTCGTGCTGCGAAGCGAGTTTTGCGATTCCCTCTATTTCTTATTAAAAACAAAGCCGAGCCAGTCAGAACGCCGGTATATAGAATGCAATTTCCATCCCCAATCGGAAGTTTGGGCGAGATATTCGGTTGCTTGAGTTGCCAAAATCCCCGAAGTGATCCAAAGCTTTGCGGCTTGGTTGGCTCGGGGAGAAAAGGCAAGCCGCTGCTCGGATAGGATCATATTCATGAGAACGATCGAGGGGGGGAGCTTGTTGGGAAGTGTTTTGCTAAAGCGAGCTTCTAAGCCATTGAGGACGTTGTTTTTCTCGGCATGCAGAAGGGCATCCGGATCGATGTCGATTCCATGGGCAAAGCGGGCTCCAAGGAGAAGGGCGGCTAATGTCAGAATGCCGCTGCCGGTTCCGATGTCGAGGACCGATTCCCCAGTTACGTGGGTCTTCATCATCTCCAGCATAAGGGCTGTGGTAGGATGGGAAAGATCTCCGAAGCCCGGGCCGGGCAGAAGGAGAAGAGTTTCCTGTCCTAAATTGATATGGGCCTTCCCGTCATAAAAATTTTCAGCGAAAAAGGCCCACTGCTCTTCCCAATTAATGCCCATAATGTTTCTGATTATTCATCTTAATCCTATTTAAAAAAAGTTAAATTATTTTTTATTCATTATGTTTTACACATAATCCAATTTATGCAACATGCAAGTTTAGGGTGGGTGTGTCGAGGTTCGGTAGACACCGACCTATACTCCTTCCACTTGAAAGCTCTCGGATTTTGCAAGGAGGCGCCCTGAATTTGAATCAGCGCTAGCGGCGCTGAAGCAGCTAAATATAAAATATTTAGCGATGCAAGCGGATTTAAATTCAGCGGCTATCCGACACCGCAAAAGCAAGAGCTTTCAAGTGGAAGGAGTATATACAATCCTGTCTATAAGAATACGAATTAGGAGGTAAAGCTATGTTCTCTTACTATAAGTATTTAGCAGCCGGCGCTGTCCTTTGCGCCTTATCTTTAAGCGCTGCTGTTGTATCGATCAGCTCGCAAAATTTTCAGACCGAAGTGCTCGAATCCAAAATCCCTGTCGTGTTAGATGCCTATACGGACTGGTGCGGCTATTGCAAAAACGTCGCGCCTGTTTTTGCTGAACTCAGCAATGAGATGGAAGGCAAAGTGAAGTTTGTCAAGCTCAACATAGAAACCGAGGCCTCGGTTGCGCATGGCTTGAAGATCGAAGCCTTGCCGACATTTTTATTTTACAAAAATGGAAAAATTGTAAGCCGCCAGGCCGGCGCACTTGATAAAAATGGGTTTAAAGCCAAATTCGCAAAGGAATTTGGAAACTAAACTAAGGGAGTGGGTGGCTGCATTTTGTACTGGACTTTGTCCATTTGTAGACACCCGCTTATTGCGGAATCAAGGCAATGATTCGAATCGGCGATTCCGTGCTATTTTCCGCACGCAATGGGAGTGCGATGGCGTAACTTCCTCTCAAAGGGAGTTTCGAACAATCGGCAATATTTTCAATGATGTATTTCCCTGCGCCTAGGATCAGTTTATGAACTGTAAAATCCGGATCTAAACAGTCAGGGGAAAGAGTATCAATTGCGATTCCAGCGATATTCCTCTTTAGTAAAAGCTCCACGGATTTTGCAGAAAAAGCAGGAAAGTGCATTTGACCGCTTGCGTCTATATTGCGATAGGCTTCCGAGTTCATCCAAAACCGACTCCATCCTGTGAAAGCAATCACAAGCGAATTTGAGAGAATAGACCCATACTTTGCCTCGTTATCTTGAATATCTTGAACTGAAATTTCATAATTTGCCCCAGCTTTACTTGAAACATCAATCATGCAAATAGGAACAACCAGCTGCTCTACAGGAATATCTGCAATGGATAATCCTCCCTGAATTCTATGAGAAGGGGCATCCATATGTGTTCCAATGCCAGCATGCATTTTAAATTGATGCACGCGAAACATCCGATCGTAATCTTTTTTCACTTCAAGACAGAATCCGCATG
>JABDHH010000021.1 GCA_013285585.1 Chlamydiota bacterium | reverse complement strand
TGCAGCGGGCCTCCGAAATGGGCGATTTCCCGGATTAAAGAAGAGCTGATATAGGAATGCTGGGACATAAAAACAACCGTTTCAAGCCCGCTCATGCGGCGATTGGCGGCCGCCATTTGAAATTCATGTTCAAAATCGGAAAATGAACGAAGTCCTCTCACAAGAAACGCAACGTTTCTCTCCTTGGCGTATTCTACGGCCAGCCCTGAAAAGGCGGTAATTTCCACATGAAGACAGTCGTGAGTCGCGGCTCGAAGCATATCCAGACGCTCTTCTACCGTAAAGAATGTGGTTTTCGCTGGATTTTGCGCTACCGCTACGATGAGTTTTTCGCAAACGATCGGAGTTCTTTTGATGATATCCAGATGGCCCAAAGTCAGAGGATCGAAGACTCCGGGAAAAAGAGCGGTGCGGGTCATATTTCTCCTTATAGAGGGTGTTATACCACCCTCTTAGCCGAAAATCGATATTGATGTAAGAGCGCTTCTCCGAACCGGCGAGAGTCTACTAGGGATAGGAAAGCAAAGCGAGGAGGCGATGGATTCGGATGGCTCCGTTCCTCCATAAAGAGGATCCCATCCGCCGCAACAAGGTCGCGAGCAACGAGCTCTTCGACAAATGGATCTGCCGGCGTATGATAAGGTGGGTCTATGTAAATAATATCGAAAGAACTGGAAAGCTGCTTGACCGCTTGTTTCGCATCGCAGGCTATCAAGGTCGTTTGCGAGGCGACTTGGAGGATCGCTATATTTTCCCGGATGGAGGAGAGCGCCTTCCGATCGCTTTCCACCAAGGTCGCATGGCAGGCTCCGCGGCTTAACGCTTCCAGTCCCATAGCTCCGCTGCCGGCGAACAAGTCGAGAAAATGCGCCCCTTGGATCTTATTTTGACAGATATTGAAGACCGATTCCCGAAGCATTCCTTGAGTAGGCCTAGTCGAAGGACCTTTTGGCGCTTTCAGGATCCTTCCTTTGAATTGGCCTCCAATAATGCGGAGGCTCATTGGAATGCCGATTGCAAATGATGAGGCTCAAGAAGAGCTTTCGCTTCAGCGAGGTGTGCGGGATCCAGATCGGAGAGATATTTCTCATACAGAGTGTATGCTTGCTGCAGAGCTACTTCCGCTTTCAGAGAAGCGTCTCCCCTTTTGGCATTGATGAAAGAGATGTTTTTTCTGATGTTTAGCCACTTATTTTTAAGCTTTCCTTGTATAAAAAATATAAAATTATCCAGCTTGTCTATGGTTCCTAGGATTACATACGGTTGATTGAGATATAGGGATGGCATTTCCTGGGTTTTAGGATAGAGAAAAATATTGGTTTGGGAAGATCGAGGGATCGCAGTCGCAGTCAAGTTTTTGGCAATTGGATGGGCGATCGTCTTCACCAATTTTAATAATTTTCGTTTGATCCCCCGTTTTGTTGGAGAATAGAGAAGTTTCCCCCGATTCAGGGCAGCGGTTGCCTCTAGAGTGGCTAAATGAGGGTCGGTGCCCAGGCTGATTGCAAAAAGAGAAACGCGTCCCTGATTGTACGCGGTCCATTCCAAGGCCAATTCCCTTTGAGCCGCTTTTTTGCTTAAAGGTTCTCCATCGGAGAAAAGGATCGCGGTATGAAGGCCCTCATCTTGAGAAGCTCCAGGAACGGTGAGGAGAAGGGGTTTGCAAATGTTGGTCGTAGAAAAGAAGCTTCCAAGATGGATTTGATTTAGAAAATTCCGGGCGGTTTGCAGCGAAGTCGAGGTCGCGGGCAACGGGGCCGGAGACAGTTTTTCCACTTTGCTGTCGAATGCGACGATGTTGAAACTGTCTTCTAAATCCAATTCTTCGAGAGCTAGCAATACGGCATTTTTGACCGCAGTCAGGCGTTCTTTTTGAATCGAATTCGACCGGTCGATCAAAAATGTATAGTGCTGTCGTATCTTTGGAAGAGTCAGGCCAGGCTGTGGGACGAGAGTCAAAGCGAAAACGTACCCCTTCCCATTGTCCATCGGCGAGAAAACAATCTCTGTATCAAAAAAATCGGAATAAGAAGAGCCGCCAAGCTCTTCAAGGGTAGGAAAATCGGGAAGGTGGGAGAGAATTTGGGGTTTCAAACTTTGAGGGACTGCTCCGGACTCATGCAAGGAAGGAGTCAGGAGCGGAGTAGGGTAAGTGATGGGAAGGGGCGAAGCGCGTCTTGAATCAGGCGCCGCAGCAAGAGCCATCGGAGCTTTTGGAAGAAAGGAAGGGCTGCTCTGCAAAGTTTTGGCAAGAGATGGGGCCGGGATGATCAGGTCCTTTGGTAGATGCTCGAATAGGTTGAGAGACTCGATCGGAGGCAATGTAAAAGAAGGGATTTGAATCTCCTTTTCAAATTCATGCTTCAAGGCAATCGATGCAACACTCGAAGAGATAAAAAGAGGCGGTATGTGGATCGGTTGAATCACGAGGGGCAAAGAAGGGGAGGAGGTGATTTCGGGATGCGGCTTTTGTTCTGCAGCAGATCCAGGATCCGTTTCAAGCGAATTTTCCTGAAAAGACTCTCTTAAAATTTTGTCGGACTCCACCTTGACCATCAAGGAAAGGGAAGGCATTTCTCCTTGCGCGGTCTTGGAGGGGGAGCTCCAAAAAGAATGTTTTTGAAGAAATACAAGAGAAATAATATGGGAGATCAGCGAAGCGGCGATGCAGACGGCAAGGATTTTTCTTTTACTCAACGAATGATACATCGGCGTTTTGCAATCGCGAGGAAACCCGTTTCAAAAGTGCAGGATGGTCGCACTCGCTTTTAATTTGCAGCAAAAGATTTTTTGCCTTTGCATGCAACTCTTTTTGTACGCCAACATCGGCTGAGAGATCGGATTGTGCCAGAAGAATCTCTTCATCGATCCATCTGATATAAGCTTCATAAATCCGATTTTTGGCAGGGTATTTCAAGCGTGCTTGATGGTAGTCTTTCGACAATAAATTATCCGTATTTTCAAAATCTTTTTTAATTTTTTCCAAAAGAGCCAGCCGCTTTTCCGCCCGGTTCGAAGCCGATGTTTCAAGGAGATCCACATATTCAAGAGCGGCTTCTAAATGGATCGGTTCCTGCTCGAGCCTTCTTTGCAAAATCAGGTCTTTGAATTGTGAAGCGGCATCAGCCAACGCTTGATCGTTCGGCGATTCATTCTTCAGTTTAGCCGCAGAGATCCGGGCCTTCTCCAAATAGGCTTTAGCGACCGTTTCAGACCGGGTGGCAGAATTCCCGCCCACGACTTCGTTTAAAAGACCCAAGGCTTTGTCTTCGCATCCCGTGTCGATATATGCTTCGGCTAAAAGAAGCTTGGCTTCTCTCTCCCATTTCCAATCAGCCGAAGGATCGTCCCTGTAAGAGCCGATCAAGTTCTCCAAAAGCGGAATTTGATCTTCGGAGCGGCCCATCAATGAATAGAGTTTACCCAATTTGTAGCAAGCGGTTTCGTCGAAAGCGGATTCTAGCAGCGCGGAAAAGATTTTTGATGCGCGGGGTTCATTTTGTTTAAATAAATACCAATCTCCCAGCCAGAGTAAATTTTCTTTCGCAATCTCCGCGTGAGCTGCAAATGCCTCGTACAAGTGTTCGGCGCTTTTTTCCATCAGATGGGGGGCTTGGTTCGATTGTTCCAAGTATGCATTGAATAGAGACACATGCAAAAGCTTCGGGTCCATCAAATCAGCTTTCATGGCGATCGCGGTTTCGGCTCTCTCGCAAAAAGCGGCCGTATCTCCAAACCCATCGCGGAGAGCCAAGCCTAGGAGCAGGTGGGCGTTCGCTTCCTGCGTGAATGGAAAATTGTCTTTGAGAAGAGACCGAAGGGCCTCGGCTGCCTTTTCGAAATGGCCTAAATGAACATACGCCCTGGCAAGATAGAATTGCCAATCGCTTGCCTCTTGTATGGAAAATAGACTTTTTTGGTCCAACAACGCTTCGAGATCCTTTGCGAATCGCTCTTTGGTTTCGACATTTTCGTTCGAGATATGGCTGGAAGCGGTGGCGAGATACCGCCAAGCGAAAGGAGCCAGTTCGTGTTCGGGAAATTGTTCCAAAAAGGCGTAAGATCTTGACCGGCAAGCTTCCCAAGACCCGGCTTGGTATTCCAAATCGGCCCACTCGAAAAGGGCCGCCGATCGGTCCGGGAAAGATGAAAAAGCAGCCAGCAGGCTTTGGAGCTCTTCTCTCGCCTCATCGATCCGGCTTAAGTTTTTCAAGAGCATCGACCGCAAGAGGCGCCCTTTAGCGATCTGCCCATCGGAAGGATCGATTTCCGAAAGTTTCAAGAGAGCCGTATCGAGAGCCGCGACATCACCCGCCTGATGAGCCGCTTCGATCAAAGAGAGCAATCCGGAACGGATCGAATCTGTAGCGGTTGGCGCAACTTCTTTCAGAAAGGCTGTCAATTCAACGATCGCCTCGCTATATTTTTTTAAAGCGAGGAGACTCCTCCCTATGAAAAATCGACCCATCCCGTTCCTCTCGTCAGACAGGGAGGCTAGGATCGCCTCCTTGCCGTTCGCTATTTCATCGTGGTGCCCTGCCTCGAAAGAGAGGATCAGGCGATTATAGGCCGCTTCTTTGGCTCTCACCTGCCCTTTTTTTGCGATTTGTTCAAAGGACTGAATGGCTAAAGCTTTGTCGTATTCGGCCTGAATCAAAGCTGCCTGGAAGTTCATTTCATCTTCTACGAGCGGCTCTTTGGCAGCCAAGTCGTGGTAGATGTTCACCGCTTTCCGATATTCTTTCAAAATGCAGCAGAGATGGGCGAAGGCTTGAGAGACTTCCGTAGAGAGGTCGCTCTCCAAAAGAGTTTCGAAATGAGGTTCGGCTCTTTTGGCCAGTTTCAAAAGCATTTCTGGCTCTTTCGAAGCATTCAAACACTGATGATAGAGGGCGATTGCAAGGTAAAAAGTCGTTTTGTGTTTCGTATCCGAATCCAAGTCATTTTTTAAATGGCCTTCGCAAACGTCCGCCAGAGTCGAATACCATTCCAAGTTGTAGAGGCATTGCATCCGGTTCAAGAAAGCTTTCGCCTCGAATTCAGGAGAGAGGTCCGCATAGGATGCCAAAGCTGCTGAAAAGTTCTTCTCGCGGAGCAGGATGTCGCCCAGGCAAATGCGCAGGGGGTCCGAAAAGCGGCTTTCCGGAAACGAGGAGAGGAATGCCTCCATTTGGCTTTTGGCGATCCCATATTCCCCTTCCTGCCAAAAATCAGCGATGCGCCGCAGAAAAAGCGCTTCCTCCTCATTGGACGTTTTCGCGACGGACCAATCGGCAGGATCGATCTTGGCCAAGAGAGGAAGAGCGATCAAAAGCCCCAACTGGGCAAGTCGTACAGTCAACATTCCTCTCGATTATACGATTGGGCGAATAATTTGCCCAATCGTATAATATCTGGAGTGCCGTCCTAGAACGGTTCTGTCGGGTTTCGGGTTTTTTTAAGCCGATTTTCGATGCAAGATTTGGGGGCCAACGATCCTATTATGCAATGTCGAGAGAACAAGATGGGCAGATTTTTTGCTCCATATTGCGGATAGGCTCATAGTCGCAAAGGAATTTTTTTATGGCTATTTTTTTCATTCTTATCTCCGGAGCATTCATTGCCTTTTCCAACCTCATGATGAGAAAAAGCATCGACAATGGCGGAACGACCAAGGGATACCTGGTATTCATGATGCTGACGGCCTTTTTTTCAGCAGTGCTTTTAGAACCGGTCCGGAGCGGAAATTACGCATGGAACGGATCGGTCGCCTTGCTAGGCGCTGTCGCCGGCGTCATTTTTGCTTTTATGCTTTACTTTTTAGGAAGAGCTCTCGAAAAAGGCCCTCCCGGCTTAACATTTTCCCTTTTAAGCTCCTCAACGGTCATGCCCGCAATTCTCATGGCTTTCTTTTTTGGGGCGGATTATGGATTTCCCTACACTTTTTGGCATGCCATCGGATCGATCATCGTTGTCTCGGGGATCTTTTGGGCGGGGCAGGGGACAGCGGGCATGCTAGAGCGCAATCGGTGGGTTTTCTTCTGCATCGGTATGTTTGCCCTCCACGTTGCCCTTTTGGTCCTTTTCCAATGGCGAGCGCTTCTTCTCAATTTCTCTCATCCTGAAGAGATCTCTACCTTCTTTTCCTCCGAAGAAATCAAATCGGTTTGGTTCCTCCCCTTCATGTTTTTGACTTCCGGAATCGTGCAGCTCTGGATTTTTATCGCAAGTGAAAAGAGAAAACCGAAAGCGAAGGAGGCTCTTTATGGTTTGCTCGGCGGCGCGGCCAGTGGAACAGGAACATTTTTCCTCATCTGTGCGACATCGAAAGCCACAGCTTTTGAAAATGCGATTATTTTTCCTATGTATACAGTAGCCATCGTCGTACTATCCAATTTTTGGGGGCAGAAGCTTTATCAGGAGCGGGTCAATTGGAAAGCGTGTCAAGTGAGCGCTCTCGGCCTCATCATAGGCACTGTCGATTGGAAGGGATTCCTCAGTGCATTCTTTTAATTAATAACCCGAGTTTTGGGGTCGACGCCCGTAGGAGGCGATCAAATCTTCGGCTTTCTTGAAGTTCGACTGTTTCAAGTCTTCGTAGATTTGAAGCCCCTTAGCGTTCATCCCTTGAAGGAAATAGAGCTGGCCTAATCGGAAAAGCGTGTCTTTATCTTGGGGGCGTACCTTTAGCAGGATTTCGACTTCCCTTAATTCTTCTTCAGGCATGTCTAGTTCGTGGTAGCCCTGGGCTAGTTGTTCATGGACCCAAGGGTCGTTCGGAGCGTAATGGTTGAGGATCCGAAATTCTTCGATCGCCAGACGCGCTGCGCCTCGGAAATTCTCTTCAAATAGCAGTTGGTCTTTCCTATTTCGCAAACTCAACCGGTAGATTTTTGACTGGGCTACATAAGTCGTTGCAAGCGATGCATGGACTTCGAGATCGGTCGGAGTCATTCGGATCTGTTTTAAATGCTCTTCGATAGCAGCGGCAAAAAGGAGCTTTTTCAATTTGAAAACGTCCTTCCAATAGCAATAAGAAGACATTCTGATGAAAATGGGATTGAATATTTGCAAAAAAACAGGAGGTCTATAGAAATTTTTTTCAAAGTCTTCCAGGTAGGAGGCAAGTTTGAGCAGGGCCTCGGCAATCGAAAGATGATACTGCGTCTCTCCGGGCGGAACCGCAATGTGCCTTCTACAAGATTGCAGAAATACTTCTCTTAGTTGTAGCAGTCGCTCGGGCTTTCTAGCCTGAAAGTAAAAATGAAGAACCAAATAAGAAAAGCAGGTCAGAAATAAAGTTCCCAAGCCGAGCGCGGTCATCGCGGATGTCCCGATAAACGGCAGGAAAAAAACTATTTCCGCTCCGATTGTCGCTAGAAAAAAGGCATGAAAGAAGACGAAAGATTGGACGATCTTTCTAAAATCTTTCAGCACCGTCCGGTAAATTTGAGGAAGGTGGTGTTGGAAGTAGGAGTCATCGAATTTGGAATTTTCTATCTGTGTTGACATAGGGTGTTTCGGAAAGTTGAATGATGCCGTTGATCTATACCGTGTAAGATTTTTATTATTTTTTTGCAACATTTTTTCTAAAGGCCAGCCCTCCTCTAAAAAGGTTCGGCCATGAAATTGATCACCCTTTGGCTTACGCCGCCGTCCTGCAGCCTTCGGATTTGAGTGTGGCTCAAAGTATAAATGCTTTTTGTATTGCGGAGATAGATAATGATCGCATCATCGCTGACCCCGCCTTGGCTTAATTTGATCACATCATTGAGAGTCAAAGGTTCTCCCCGATCCATTCGATCGACAGTGCGAGGGCTTGATTTTTCCATGACTTTCCGGTCTTGCTGATCCAAAACGGCTCCAACGAGACCTCCGGCAACCAATCCCGCGGCGCTCCCAATCAATGCCCCGGCTCCCCCACCCGAGATTCCCCCGATTCCAGCTCCAAGGATTCCTCCTGCAAAAACTCCCGTTCCGGTATTCGTAGAACAGCTAGTAAGAGCAATGATACTAAATAGGATAGGAGTAAATCGTTTCATTGAGACCTCTTCATGCTGATTTACTTCTCAATTAATGATCTAGTCGATTAATGTCTATAGACTTTGAGGAGATTAGCAATTTAAGAGACTGTGAACCTATCTCACTAAAAAGTTTCAGTCGATTTTTCGGTTCTTTTGAACCGATTTTCGAGTCCAACCAAAAAAACCGAAAAACACCGGTTTTAAGACAGTCTCCTATGACAGCGTTATTTTTCCGTCGAGCTGAACTCTTCGCGAAACCGGTACCCTACACCTCTGACCGTTTCAATCCAGTCGAATGTTGGGCCTAATTTTTTACGGAGAGAAGCGATATGCACGTCGATGTTCCGGTCTACTATGAATGCGTCATCGTTGTTGATATCGTCTAAAAGCTGGTTTCGAGTCAGGACTTTGCCTCGGTTAGACACCAGTCTTCTTAGGATTCCGAATTCTGAAAGCGTTAACGGGATCGTCTTGTCGACTTTACGCAGAATATAGCGGTCTATATCCAGGGTAAAGTCACTGAATTTGAGCGCTTTTGCTATTTTTTCCGGCTCTTTGCCCCGTCTTAAAACCGCTTTGATTCGGGAGAAAAGCACTTTTGGAGAAAAGGGCTTCGGCACATAGTCGTCTGCCCCAAGTTCCAATCCTAATACGACATCGATTTCTTCGCCTTTTGCGGAGAGGACGATCACAGGGATATTTTTTAAGTCAGTGACATTTTTCATTTTTCGGCAGACATCGAGACCATTTTCGCCAGGCAGCATGAGATCCAGTATCACTAGGTCGGGCTTTTCCCTTTCGATTGCCCTGTATCCGTTCACTCCATCCACTTCTACATGGAGTTTATAGCCTGAAATTTCTGCCTGAAGTTTGATCAATGCCGCAATATCTTCTTCATCTTCAATTAATAAGATTCTTTTTTTTTGTGTCATTTTTCCCCAAAGCTCAGGTTTGTGATTTTAATGTTTTCACATATTCTTGTTTTTTTCAACCTTTAAGAAGCTGTCTGATTTCGTTCAGATAGGTTCTTGATTTCAGAACCAAAAAATTGTTTTGTTAAATGGCGGAATTTGTCGGGGTCATCGGAAACGTAGAATTCATAGACTGAATTTGTTTGCTGGAGATTCAATAGCCCATGGGATAAGAGCCAACTTTTCGCTTTGAACGCGCAGCAGTTGGCAGGTTCGACGAGTTGGATTTCGTGGCCGAGCGACTCTTGGATCACAGAACGAATCAGCGGATAATGAGTGCAAGCCAAAAGCGCCGAATCGATACGCTTCTCTTTTAAAGGCTCTAAATAATGTTCGACAATCATCCTAGTTGCAAGGTGATCGGCGAGGCCTTCTTCGATCAATGGGGCGAGAAGAGGACAAGCGATCGGGAATACGACGGCAGAAGACTCTCTTTTCATGATCAAAGTTTGCAAAACACCTGATTTGATGGTGCTATTTGTGCCTAGGATCGCGACCCGTTTCGATCGAGTGGCAGTCATCAACTCTTCAAAGCCGCTTTGAATGACTCCGATCACAGGGATCGAAAGCTTTTGTTCCAATGCCTCCAACGCATGGGTCGAGGCGGTAAAACATGCGATGATGAGCATTTTGATCTTTCGATCGAGGAGGAATGAAACGTTTTCTAACGTATGCCGGAGGACGGTTTGGGGAGACTTATTTCCATACGGTTGGTGGGCCGTATCTCCGAAGTAGACCAAGTTTTCATGTGGCAGATGCCTGATGATTTCACGCATGATAGTCAATCCGCCGATTCCGGAGTCGAATAGGCCTATTGGATCCGCAGACAGAAACATATCAGAGCTCTCGGAGATGCCGTCACGAAATTGTACAAAGTCGAGTTCAAGAGAAGACCTATGATTCGTTAGGAATTTTTAACTCTTGATCGACGACGATGAGATCTTGCTCGAGGTCATTGAGCTTTTTGATCCGGTCGACCTTCGTGTGATGGGCGCTTGCGATTTTTTTTAGCGAGTCCCCCGGACGCACCTTGTAAATTTTATAGGCAGGTTTGATTGATTTTGCAATAGACTCTAAATTGCCTTTTAATTTAGCAAGATCTTCGAACCGTCTGTTTTGAGACAAAATTTCCTGTTCCAGTTCCTGGATCCGGTTTTTGAATTGAGAAAGGGCGGTCGTTGTTTCATTGGCATGAGACGCGAGCTGCTGCATATCGCCTTTCGTTCCATCCTGGGACTTTTCGTATGAGGACCATTTCTTTTCCAAGGCGTTTAAATCCCGAGTGATTTGTTCGATCTTCAGCTGCTGTTTTTCGATGTCTTGCTGCTTGAGGGAGGCCAAAGCGTTTTCATAATACTTGATCCGGCCGTCGAGAATTTGGATCTCTGTCTGAAAACAGTTGATGTCGTGCTTCAAGTCGTCAAGGTTCGTCAGCACTTCATGGAGCTTCAATTCCCATTGATGCTTTTCGTCGTTGAATGAAGTGCGCAAGGGAGAGCATGAAGCGGAAAAAAAAAGAGGAATCAACCAAATGCTAGTGCTCCGTTTCAAAAACTTTTGAAACGGAGCACTCGGGCGAAATAGGGAAGTGCAAACAATCGAATCCGGCGAAGAAAGCGCGGATTTGGGAGCGAGTGGAGTTTTGCTAATTCCTCGAAACATTATTTTTCGTAGATTTTGAATTCCGAACGCCTGTTGGCTTTCCAGTCATCTTGGCTATGGCCCAAAGTCAAAGGCTGTTCTTTGCCTCTGGATACTGTGTATATGCGGTTCAAATCCACTCCTTGCTTGACAAGGAAAGATCGGACGGAATTAGCGCGCCGCATGCCGAGGGCCATGTTATAGCTAGCCGAAGCTCTCTCGTCGCAATGTCCTTCGATGACCAAAAAAATACTGGGATTTTTTTTAAGATAAGCCGCCATTTGGGAAATCATTTCTAAATCGTGCTTGTCTTTCAAGACGTGCTCATCGGTTTCGAAGTGAACCGATCTGAAATAGGCTCGAAGGGTATCGGGCGGAAAATAGAATTCGCTGAGAGAAGGAATCCCCTTTTGCCCTGGAATCCCTTTAGGCTGAGGGATCGCCGCATCTCCTAGTTGCGCGTTTTTCAGATCGGAGTCCCTCAGAGGAATGAATTCGTCATCGAAGGGACCGATGAACTCTTCATCGGAAGTCAGCAAGCGCGATTCATATTCCTTACCGAACATCACATCAACTCCGCGGTGCATATACCTGCCGGCGGTTTTGAGATCTTCCCATGTTTGATTGCTGTTCCGGGCGCAGCCTGCAGAAGCTGCCAAGATCACAATGCAAATAAACTGAGTAAACCGGGTCATCCTATTCCTCACACTTCTCTCGACTTTGTACAATTTCGTGACGGCATCTCCGAGAGAGTCGCTGGCCCTTTCCTCCTTTTTTTGCTCATTGATAGAGCCTTCGGCTATGAATTTCGCAAAAAAAGGAAAAAACTGCAGAGCGCCTCCTCTAGATCTGCTCGTCAGAAATTGTACAAGTCGAGACTTCTGATTTCAATTTAACTCAATGAGGTATTTCTTAACAGCATCTCATTCACCTCGTTTCCCAGCTTGCAAAACGTTTTTGTCCCGGACCCTTCGAAATTTGTACTGGATCGGACTGCAAAAGATTGATGAGATAGAGTTCGCTGTTCCCATCGGTTTCGGTGTTGTAGATCAAATGGATGCTATCAGGAGCCCAGGCCGGATTTTCTTTGGTTTCAGGTCCAGTCGTCAGTTGTTTTTCTTCTCCCGAAGCGAAATCATAGATCCAAATTTGCCGGACGCCGTCGATTTTTGCTGAATAGGCTAATTTTTTTCCATCGGGCGACCAAGCGGGAGAGGTGTTTTCCCGATTCTTGGTTGTGAGGAGGAATGGTTTTGCCCGCTTTGTCTGTTTGGGATCTAGAATATCGATCCAGTAGATCCTCGGCGGCCCGTCTTTATCCGACACGAATGCGATCCGTTTGCCATCGGGGCTGAATGTTGGAGACGCTTGGGTCGCCCGCGGGCTGGAATAGATTTGGCGGGCTTTGCCAAACATTTGTCTTTTCGAATCCAGAGATTGCAAGAAGAGATCTGGCCTTCCTGCTACATCGGTGATGAATGCGATCTGGTTTCCTTTTTTCGATACCGCTGGAAGAGCTTGGTTTCCTCGCAGCGAAATGGAGGGCTGACCTTGGGGCCGAGATAGGCAGGAGCGGTAAATTTTCGATTGCCCTTCATTGTTGAAAACATAGATGAACTCCGGATCTTCCCCTATTTTGGGTAAAAATACCGGAGATAAACAATATCCCTTTTCATGAGTCAATTGCCGCGCATTGGCCCCATCGGAATCGCAGATCCAGATCTCCGATAGCCAAGGCAGCCCATCGGGTTCTCTATTTTTTTCTCTTTGGGCATACAAGATACGGAGCGATGCGATCCCCTCGACGCCGAATATATCCTGCTGAAGGGCATCCGCAAGCCGATGGATCGTACGGCTGTCTGTCTCGAGCTTCCCAGATAAAGAGATCGGTGGATATTTCTTTGACGTGCCTTGTTCTATGTCGAATGCCGTCAAGGAACATTGTTGCAGTGCGACCTCGATGGCGAAAACGTAAGAGAATTTTTCTTTCGCCCATTTTTCCAGCTTGAACTGTTTCCGCAAATCGGACCAATCCAACAAGTCCTCGAGTTCTTGGTTGATCGGGGTGACCGAAGCGTACCCCCCATTGTGGAGATCGAATTCCAAAACGCCTCTCAACTCATCGAAATACCGCCAGTCTTTTTCCGTGGGATCCGTATGGATCCGACTCATGTAAATCGGCTTTACATTCGATCGCGTCGCAAGGCTGACCTCGATATTCTCGCTCCAGAGGGCAATTTCAAATAATAGAGGCAATTGGCTCAATAAACTAACGATTTTCCACATTTTGAAAAGTAATGGTAAAATTTAAATGGGTTTCTGTAAGTCCGAATTCATTAAAGCACGGGAAGGCGAGCTCTTGCAACCGCTTTTTGAGGAATGCGGCGTTTTTCTGGCTTCGCGTTTCAAGGATTTCGCATCGGGCCACGGTGCCGTTCGCATCGATTTCGATCTTCGCCACCACTTTCCCGAATTCGGGCAGGTCAAGGCTGCTTTGCAAAATCGCCGACACCGTTTCTCCATAGCCGGGGCGATCGAAAGGAGCCTGAATCCCGGCCTGGATTTCAATGATCGAAGGCAGCGCGACCGCAAAATTCGATGGCTGCGACGTTTTTGCGGGAGCTGCAATCGCCTCCAAGTTTTCGGCGATTTGCTGCAAGAGTTCGTTGTCGATCCCGCTTCCCGCTGTTCCCGCCGCAGAAGAGTTTTTTTTCCGGGATCCCGAATCCTGAGCCTCTTTTTTCGGCGTTGCTGGCAGAAGCGGTTTTTTTTTTGACTTCTGTTTTTGCGCTTGCCTGGGTTTTTTTTCCTACGACCTTCGGCATTTCATTGGCCGCCGATTTGTTTTGAGGCGGATTTTGCCCTATTTCTTTTTTTGCGGGGGCTGCCGGTTCTTGCCTCGCAAGAGGTTTTGGCTCGAGCAGGGTGCGGATCGCGATTGCTTTCTTAGCGTTAGGGCGGCTAGCTGTAACGTGATTCAAGGCAAATATCAAGATCACTGCAACGTGCGCAGCTAGGACGCAGAACCCGATTTGTTGAAAACGCGAAAGATACTGGAACCAGATCCAAATCCGTTTCACGGCGGCCTGAGGACGATGTCCATTTGCTCGAAGCCGCAAGCCTCCAGAATATTTTTTACTCGGGCATATGTTTCAAAATGGGAACGGGCATCGGGGATCATCTGAGGCGTTTCAGAGGGCCATCTTTTTTTTTCGAGCAAAAGACGTTTTTCTAAATTTTCCAAACTCACCCGCTGGCCTTGGAGCCAGATCGAATTGTCTGCCCGGATCGAAACCGCAAGCGGGCTGTTTTGAAGAGCGAAAGACTCTTTTTTGCTAGCAGGGCCGCTAGGCGCTAGGGCGACAGAATCGATATCTAGAATAGGGGCGATCAACATAAAGCTGATCAAGATGACGAAGACGACATCTATCAGCGGAGTGAGATTGACGAGCGGCTCGTCCGGGAGGTCTTCTTCAATGGCTGCCAGGTGCCGTTTTCGCATTGTCCGGCCTCCTGTAATGGAGTTCCACCGCGGTCAAAAGGAGATGGGAAAAATCCTCTAAATCCCGCCGATATTCGCGTCCCGCGTTCTTCAGGTAATTATACCCCACCAAAGCCGGGATCGCGACGACCAGTCCGAATACCGTAGTCGCAAGAGCCAAGGCAAGCCCAGACAGCATCGAAGCGTTGCTCGCCGCTGCAAATCCCTTCTGGTGCAGCTCTGAAAAAGTCACCAGAATCCCCCAAACCGTCCCTAGAAGCCCCAAAAACGGCCCAAGCGTCACGACCGTCGACAAGATGAACATGTTCTTTTCTAATTTTTTTGTCTGGGAAGACATCGCTGCATAGACTTGCGATTCGATCAGTCCCATATCGGCTTCGGATAAAGCGGTCTCCTGCGAAGGAATATAAAGGTGGTTTCTGCTGATAACTTGCAGGACATGCTGCTTCATTGTCTTGTAGACTTCGAAAAAAGGGTTCGGCACCTCGAGCAGCCTGCCCTTTAAAGGTCGAATGAACTGTAACCCAAGCGGATCCTTTTCGGAAAATTGAGCCGTTAAGTCATTAGAAAGACGCCTCATGTGAAAGTAAATCCAAGCCTTATGGATCAAGACCCACCAAGAAATCGCCGACAACAAAAAAAGGCCCCAAAAAATGCCTTTGCCGAACCAGTCGGATTGGACATATGCTGATATGAAAGGGTTGCCGGTTGCTACAATCATCGATAACTTTGAAGTGGCATTAGTATGTACCAAGAGATATTCTAAAGACACCTAAAAGTCAAGGACATGTCCCTCTCTTATGACATTCATCGATTCGCATGCCCATCTTACTTCGCTTGAAGTCTTTCCCCATTTAGACCCCATACTTCTTCGAGCGGAACAGGCCCGTGTTTCCCATATCTTGAATATCTGCACCGACCTTGAAACTCTCCGTCAAGGACTCCTTCTTGCCGCTCGCCACTCCCACATCCGAAACGCCGGAGCCACTACTCCCCACGATGTCGCCCTCGAAGGCGAATCGGCCTTCCCTTTCTTTGAAGCCGCAGCACGCGAGGGCAAGCTCTGCGCCATTGGAGAAACCGGCCTCGACTATCACTACGAACATTCTCCCAAGAATCTTCAAATACACTTTCTCAAGCGCTATCTCCACTTGGCCGCAGCCGCGCATCTTCCTGTCATTTTTCACTGCCGCGAGGCGTTCTCTGACCTCTTCTCCATCGCCGACGCCGAGTACAAGGGGCTCGCAATCCTCCATTGCTTTACCGGCACCCTTCAAGAAGCCGAAGAGGTGCTGAAAAGAGGATGGGTTCTATCCCTCAGCGGAATCGTCACCTACAAGAAAAGCGAATCGTTGCGCGCCGTCGCCAAAATGGTTCCCCTTTCGCAACTGCTCATCGAGACGGATGCGCCCTATCTGGCTCCGCAATCCCATCGAGGTCAGCTCAACGAGCCATCCTACCTCCCAGAAACCGCGCAATGCATCGCCGAGGCCAAGG
>JABDHH010000020.1 GCA_013285585.1 Chlamydiota bacterium | reverse complement strand
TTACCCAAGAGATAATTTAGTGACGGAAATCCTTTATGAAGGCGTTCAATGGGTAGAGATTTCCCAAGAGTTAAGCGATGATTGTAACGTAATTCTTGCTTCTATTTGTTTACTTTTTCAGGTGCTTATTCAAGAGTCCGGCAAGCTTCATCATGTTGACAGGGGCTTTCGATCCGAAGACTTTGGCTAGGGCCGCGTCGGGGCGGATGAGCCGCTTGTCAAAGGGATCTTGGAGGTTGTGGGACTTGATGTAAATCCAGAGTTCCTTGGTCACCTCGGGGCGGGAAAGCTCACTTTTACCGAGAAGGGAGGAGAGCTCGGGAGAGAGCTTATAGGCGGGCTGGGCGATTTTTTTGGCAGTTTTTTTAGCCGCTGTTTTTTTGCCGCTGGGTTTTTCAGAGTCGGTTTCCGCTTTCTTGCCGAATTTGCCGCGGCGACCTTTCTTGACGTAAGGAGTCTTGGGATGGTTGGGATATTTCGTTTTGACTTGGTCCAGAGTGCTGACGATAACGTCGCAGTCCGGGTAATTGCTACAGGAAAAGAAGGTTTTGCCGAAGCGGGATTTACGGGGAGCTAGGTGTCCGTCGCAGCCGATGGCGGGGCAAGAGGGAAGTTCCTCGGGGCGGTAGGTCTTCTCGCCCTTCTTGGGGATGTTGACGATGCCTTTGCATTCGGGATAGCGGGAACATCCGAGGAAGGGGCCGAAACGGCCATGGCGGAGCGTCATGGGAGATGCGCAGGTGGGGCATGTTTGCTCCCAGTTGAAGTTGGGGTCGTAGTCGGCCTTGTTGAAGCCGATCGCTTCAATGGGGCTTGTGTAATCGCAGGCGGGATAGTTGGAACAGCCATAGAAGTATTTGCTTCGAGACCAGATCTTTTGAAGCTTGTGGCCACATTTTGGGCAGTCGAGTTCGGTCAGAAGCTTGGGAACGACCGCTTCTTTTTCAGCTTTTTCGACAAGAGGAATGAAGTCGCGCCAAAAATCGCGGATGAGCTCTTTCCAGTTCTTCTTGTGCTCCGCTACTTGTTCGAGCTGGTTTTCCATCTGGGCCGTAAAGGTGACGTCCATGATCGGCCGGAAATTCTCTTCAAGCATCTGGGCGATGACTTTGCCGAGCTCGGTCGGCTTCAGAGCCTGGCTTTCCTTGACGGTGTAGTCCCGGCTTTGAATCTTGTTCATGATGGCCACATAGGTAGAGGGGCGGCCAATGCCGAGGCGCTCAAGTTCTTTGACAAGAGAAGCTTCTGTAAATCGGGGCGGCGGTTTCGTGAAGGATTGGTCGGACATCACATCGACGAGGGAAAGAGGCATATTGGGTTCGAGATGAGGCAGTGTTTTCGATTCATCTTCGTCTTCGGTTCGATCTTTCTTCTCTTCATAGACAGCGAGGAAGCCGTTGAACTTGATGGTCGAGCCAGTCGCGCGGAGGACGATGTTTTTGTCGGTTTCGATATCGGCCGAGACGGTATCATAGATGGCGGGATTCATTTGCGAGGCGATGAAGCGGCGCCAGATGAGGAGATAGAGCTTATACTGGTCGATGGACAAGTACTGGCGGATCCGTTCAGGGTCGCGGGCTAGGTTTGTGGGACGGATCCCTTCGTGGGCTTCTTGGGCGGTTTTTTTAGATGCGTAGATGCGAGGCTGGTCAGGCAGATATTCGCGGCCGAAATGGCTCTGGATATATTTGCGGGCGCTGGCGATCGCTTCAGGGGCGATGTTGACGGAATCGGTACGCATATAAGTGATGAGACCTTCGGAGCCTTCTTTGCCCATGTCGATCCCTTCATAGAGTCCTTGAGCAATGCTCATGGTCCGGGATACGGAAAAACCATAGTGGCGGCTCGCCTCTTGCTGGAGAGTCGAGGTGATAAAGGGAGGGACGGGATTCCGTTTCCGTTCTTTTTTTTCGACGTTGGAGACGAGATAATCGGCGTCCTTCAGCTTGTCGACGATCGCTTCAGCGGTCTCGGCGTCTGGGATCAGGAAACACTCTTTGTCGCCCACTTTTTCTTTCTCGACTTTGAGCCCATCGACCGTATGAAGAGAGGCAAGGAAGGGCTTGTCGATCGTCTTTCCTTCGAGCACAGCGCCGATGCTCCAGTATTCTATAGGATGAAATGCGTCGATTTCCTTCTCTCGGTCTACGACGAGCTTTAGGGCGACCGACTGGACGCGGCCGGCGGAGGTGCCGCTGCGGCCTCTTTTCACTTTTCGGGTGAGGATAGGCGATATCTTATAGCCCACGATCCGGTCGAGAAGCCGGCGCGCTTGCTGGGCGTCGACGAGGTCCATGTCGATATCACGGGGATGTGCGAGCGCTTCTTGCACTGCGTCTTTCGTAATCGATTGAAAGGCGGTGCGCTTGAGTTTCGTCCCTTTTGGAAGAATCGAGGCGATGTGCCAGGCGATCGCCTCCCCCTCGCGGTCGGGATCGGGAGATAAATATACGATGTCGACTTTTTTGGCGGCCGCCTGAAGCTTGGCGATCACTTCCTTCTTGTCAGGCAAAGTGATATACTTGGGCTCGAAGTCATTTTCGATATCGATCCCGAACTCCTTTTGGGGAAGATCGCGAATGTGCCCGACGGACGATTCGAATGTATAGTCAGGTCCTAAGAATTTTCTCAGGGTCTTGATCTTGGCCGGCGACTCGACAATAACAAGGGCTTTGCCCATTTTAAATCCTCAAAATGGATCGATTGTAGCCGATTTTTGGACAAAGTGCAAATTTTTCAAAAATTCAAGGGTGTAAACAAAAGTGTTGAAGATCGGGTTGAATAGAGAGAGTGGCTGCAAAATGTAGGCTTCATCGCTTTGTTTCGGAATTTACGAGGATTCTTTGACAGTTTTTTTGAGGCGCCGAATAAATTCTTGGAACTTTTCTGAGAATCCTTCTTGATCTGCCCAATCGAGTATACCCATTCACTGCCAAGCCGATACGGCCAAAAACCCAATTTTTGAGTTTACTTGGGCGTATGCTATGATATCGAAAGAGGATTTCCCATGTTGAACGACTCGGAATTGCTTTTTTTGAATACCCAAGGATTCATTCCGGGTCCCTCCGAGTCCGAAGAGGTTTTTGTCAAAAGAGTCGCTTCGGTGAAGGAGGCTTTTGTTGAGGGAGAGTGGATTCCCAGAGCCCATTGGGACTGGGTCCGGATCCACCTAAAGGAAATTTTCGATTTCGAACCTCACTGCCTTCCTGCCTTTTATTCGAACAAGGGACTCGCGCCTTGGCAAGGAGCTGCGAGCTGGATCGAAGAGGGTAGGCTCGCTTCGGTGCAGTTAAGAGAGGGTTTGCGGAAAGGATCCTATTTTGGGTACAGCCGCGGTGAAATCCTCGCGCACGAGGCTGTTCATGCGGCGCGCAGCGCTTTCGAGGAGCCGGCATCCGAGGAATTGTTTGCCTATTTGGCGTCCGATAAATGGTGGCGCAGGGCGTTCGGGCCGATTGTCCGAAGACCCTGGGAAGTCTGGGCATTTTTATTGTGTGCTGCCGCAGGAGCGCTGTTCCCTTGGGCCAATCTTGCGGGAGCCCTGTGGGTGGGAGCCGGTTTTTGGAGATTGATGTGGCAACACCAGAAAATGCGTCGCGCCGGCAACCACTTGATGGCCGCCGCAGGAGGTCGGAAACAAGCCCGGGCGATTTTGCTCCGCTTGACAGACGCCGAGATCGGTCTTTTTTCAAGGGGAGAAAATCTTTACGACTATGCAGGTCGGCAACAATGTCTCAGATGGCGGTTGATCCGGCTCGCGTATTTAAATAATCAATGAAAACAAGGTGAATGCATGGCTGAAAAAATCGTCGTTGAAATCCCTTATGAAAAAGATCTCAATCGATATTGCAGGGAACTCGAGAAGGGCAATATTTTATTTTTTCCGTCGATTCCCTTCTCTTTTCCTCAAGAGGAGATCGATTTTTTATTGAAGCAAAGGCAGAGCAAGGCCAAAGGGCGGAAGAACATCGCCTATAAGCCGCAGGCAGACCGGATCTCGAACCACGAGGGAGATCCTGAGAGCGAACAGCGTCTGAAGGAGATCCTACGCGCTTATTCGGAGCGGACGACTCGATTTTTGACGGGGCTCTTGGAGCCCTATTCGAAAGAATGGAAATTGGACTATACCAGCTTCCGCCCCTACCAAGAAAAAGGGAGGGATCTCCGTTTGAGGGCGAGAAACGATCTTCTTCATGTCGATTCTTTCCCGACGCGGCCGCTGCACGGCAACCGGATCCTGCGGTTTTTCACGAATATCAATCCGACCATGAGCCGAGATTGGATCACTTCGGAGCCTTTTGGCTCGCTCGCAGAAAAATTTGGGGGGAAGGAGGTATCCTTCCCGAAGTCAGTCGGATATTCGCTCTACGACCGGATCGAGAGGAAGATGAAGCTTTTGCTTCGCTCTTCAGGAGTGAAGCTTCCTCTACGCTCCCCTTACGACGCGTTTATGCTCAAACTTCATAATTTCTTGAAAGAGAATGTGGATTTTCAAAAAAATTGCCGGAAAAACTATTGGCAGTTCCCTCCTCATTCCTGCTGGGCTGTTTTTACCGACCAGGTGTCCCACGCAGCTCTGGCAGGACAATACGCTTTGGAGCAGACATTTTTGATTCCCGTCTCTGCTTTGCTCTATCCTGAGCAATCGCCTCTTTGTGTTTTGGAGAGATTGTCGGGTCGGAGCATGCTCGATCCTGCTTTACGGTACACTCCCTAGGAACTGTCTAAGCATGCTTGATATTTACGGCGGGATGCGGAGCCGATCTTAAGCTCGGCGCGGTATTTCGCGACGGTGCGACGGGCTAATGTCCTTCCTGTTTTTTGTAGCTGGACGACGATCTCGGCATCGCTTAAAGGAAGTTTTTTGTCCTCTTGGGCAATGAGTTTTTGGAGTGCGAGCTTTGCCGTTTCGGATGGCGCCGAAAGAAGGGAGCGGAGAGGGAGAAAGCCCCGTGGAGTCTGAGCGTATTTGCCGGCAAGCGCCCGGGAAAGCGTCGATTCATGCAGATGGACATGCTGCGCCAGCTCCTGAATCGACAAGGGCTGAAGATCCCCTTTTTGGTCGAGATAGGCCGCCTGTTTGCGCACGAGAAACACGCCGATGTCCAAGAGGATCGATTTTCGTCTTTTCAGAGATCTCAGTAGCCACTTGCCGGCAGTCGCCCAAGTGCGAAGAGATGCTTTTTCTTCGGAAGATGTTGGAGAGAGCGACAGATAATCGCTCCGCAGGTGGAATTTGGGCAATTCTTCATCATTGGATTCGACAAGCCATGTCTTTCCAATTTTGGAGATCGAAAGGTCAGCGATGACAGGCGCATTGGGTTCCTGTCTGAATAGGTCCGCCGGCCTGCAATTCAGCCGGGCCAGCGCTTGGATCGCGAATCCGAGGTCCCGGATGCCGGTTTTTTTCTGAATGGTCCCGAATCTGCCATGGAGCAGGTCTTTGAAACAGCGGCTCACGACCTGATAGGCTGAAGAGTCTGGGGTAAGCTGCAGGAGGAGGCACTCTCTCAGGTCGCGGGCAAAAATCCCAGGAGGGTCGAAAGTTTGGAGAATCGAGAGAAGCGGACAATCAGGCGGAGGCGGTGAGAGAAAGCCCCTTTCATCCAGATGTTCTAAGAGACCGATCGCCTGCGATTGTTCGTCCGGATTTGAAAACCGTTCGCGGATTTGGCGCATCAAATGGTCATAGAGAGTCTCGGGCGCTTCGATGCGCGAATAGTCTACCAAAGGAAGAGACCGCGACCGCGCGGCATCGAACTCAAGGAGAGGGTTATTCTCGATCTCGCTCATGAGCCAGCTCGAGAGCTCAGCCTGAGGCAATTCAAGCATGGCGAGAGCTTGCCCAAGCGAAACAGTCATGGTAAGGCGGCCGTGGAGGCTTTGCCGGAGCGTCGTTTTCATAAATCCACCCATAGCATAGCTCCCATATGGACAAAAGCATCTTGCGTTAAAGTGCTTGGATTATTTAGGTTAAAGAGTATATTGCCTATCCGCAATGTCGAGATTGCGGATAGGCTCATAAAAGGATGCCTTTATGAGACCGAAAGCGGGAGTTTTTTGTCACAATGGACTGGGAGACGGGGTCAATTGCCTTGTGTTGTCGAACACTCTGCAGCTCAATGGATGGCAAGTAGACACGTTTCAAAATACGATCGGATCCATGCAAGAATGGTTCCCCCATTTGTCTGTCCAACCCTATCCGCCTCTTTCGGATCTGCCGAAAGTCCTGTCATCCTATGACTGGTTCTTTGTCGTGCATAACGATACGCACGAGTTTGTCGTCAAGCTGATCCAGGAGGGGAAAAGAAGATTCCCTGAACAGATGAAAGTGATCTATCTGTATCCTTCCAAACATATCGTGAACGAACCCTATTACACCGATTGCCTGGTCGAGCCTCATCTTTCCATTGCAGAAAACCTCCGCCTTTTCTGCGAAAAAATCCTCCACCTGCCGAAAATCAGCAAAAGCAACGGCTTCATCCCGCCTGCCGATTTGACGCATCGGAAATTCCCAAAGAGGATCGTCGTCCATCCGACGAGCGCCCGCCTTACGCGGAATTGGCCGAAGGAAAAGTTTGTAAAACTCGCTTTACATTTGAAGGACGAAGGATATCGATTGGTCTTCGTTCCTGGGGGAGCGAAAGAAAAAGAGGAGTGGAAAGATTTAAGCGATCTCGGATTCGAGGTTCCTGTCTTTCCAACCCTGGATCTTCTGGCGCGGTTCATCTATGAATCGGGCTATCTGATCGGCAATGATTCGGGCCTTGGGCATCTGGCTTCGGCCTTAGGCGTGCCGACCCTCACGTTTTGCCGAAGAAAAACATGGGCGAACATGTGGGCGCCGAGTTTCTCAAAAGGGGTTGTCGTATCCCCGAGTTCTTTGATCCCGAATATCCGGGGGCTCAGGCTCAGGGACCGCCATTGGAAAAAATTCATCACCGTGGGAATGGCAAGGCGCGCCTTCGAGCGGTTAATGCAGACTACGGAGGCAATTGCAAAACTCGCGGGACCAACAAAATCGCCCTTTTAAGCCATTTTGCCGCCTTGTGGCCGAAGCCCTACTTTGCTCAAGTATGTGCTCGGCCACAAGGCGGCAAAATGGCTGAAAATCATCGATTTTTCTGGCGCCGGGAGTTTTGCAATTGCCTCGTTATACCAAATATCAGAAATAACGTTGGGTTTGGCTACGTCAGCTCTGCAACAAATTTTTCGTCTTCACTCGTGCCTTGCCATGCTGGCAATGGTCACTCGTTCCAGACAAAAAATTTGTGCAGCTTCCTTGCCAAACCCAACGTTATTTCTGATATTTGGTATTATTTTAGACAGTTCCTACAGATTTGGCTGCGCACGATGTAATTTAGCGTACTTGGCGGCCAGCGTCCGGGTCGTTTCAGCTTCGGGAAAATAGACTTCATAGGTTAAGCCCAACGAGGTCTGGGCCGATTTCTGGACGATGCCGGCTCCGAATTCCTTGTGGTAGACCTGGTCGCCCGGGCCGAATTCTTCCGACTCGACTGCTTCCGGCTGAAGGGTGTTCGGAGAAAAGTTCTCTAGGTACTGAGCAGGGATTTCTTTGAGGAAGCGGGCTGGACGCATCAGCCGCGCCGTCCCCCACATAAAGCGATAAATCGTGGAGCAGAGATAGAGATAGCGCTTAGCGCGCGTCATCCCGACGTAACAGAGGCGCCGCTCTTCTTCCAATGCCTTTGGATCGTCTTTCGCGTTGATATGGGGAAACAGATCTTCCTCGAGGCCGACCAGGAAGACGAGGGTAAATTCGAGTCCTTTACTATTGTGGAGCGTCATCAGCTTGACCGAAGGGAGATGAGAATCTTGCTGGACTTGGGCGCGCAGCGTTAGTTCTTCGAGGAATTGGATCAAGGTAGGCTCTTGCCGATCTTCTTCCCATTCGGCTGCTTTTCCAAGCAGTTCGTCCAGGTTTTCTTTTCTGTCCTGGAAGGTTTCGGGGTCTTCTTGGATGTAGGCAAGGTAGCGTGTGAGGGATAGCGCCTCGGCGATGAGTTCGTGGATCTTCATGCCGGGTCTTTTGTTCCTAAGATGGTTAATCGTACGCACATAGTCCTGCAATCCTTCCCTTTGTTTCGCGCCGAGTTTGAGATCGGGGCAGAGGCCAGAATAAGAAAGAAGCTCTTCGCAGAAGGTGAAGAGCGGTATGCTGCGCTGCGCGGCTGCCGCTGCGATTTTTTCGAGAGCGGAAGCGCCAAGGCCGCGGCGAGGGAGATTGATCGTACGCATGAAAGAGATCAGATCGGTATTCGATACGACCATCCGGAGATAGGCCAGGATATCCTTTACTTCCCTTCGGTCATAAAAGGAGAGGCCGCCGACGATCGTATAAGGGATTTTGCGAGCCAAGAGATAATCTTCGAAAATCCTCGATTGGGCGTTAGTCCTGTAGAAAATGGAGATGTCGTCATAGGTGATCGCGTCGTTCAGAATGTGGCTTCGGATCCGGTCTGCGACAAATTCCGCTTCCTGCCGTTCGTTTTGGGCTACATTCAAACCGATTTTGACGCCTGCGCCAAGCTGGCTCCAGAGCTTTTTGTCATATCGCTCGCTGTTTTGCTGGATGAGGGCATTTGCGGCATTCAAGATGATGTTGGTGCTGCGATAGTTCTGGTCGAGCGTGACGACTTTCGCTCCCGGAAAATCGGATTCGAAATTGAGGATGTTCTGATATCTTGCGCCGCGCCAGGAATAGATCGATTGGTCGGGATCGCCGACAGCGAAGATATTCCGGTGTTTTTCGACGAGCATCTTCGCAAGGGTGTATTGGGCGAGGTTGGTGTCTTGGTATTCGTCGATCAGGACGAACAGCCAGCGGTTTTGATATTCCTGGCGCGCTTTTTCATCTTCGCTAAGCAATTTGACGGTCAGATAGAGCAGGTCGTCGAAATCGAGCGCGTTGCACTCTTTAAGTTTATTTTGGTAACACTCATAAGCTTTCTGGGTCAGCTGGTCGTTCTTGATGTCCTCGAAGCCTAAGAGATCGTTCTTCGCTGAGGAGATTTGGAGCCTAAGCTGTCTCAATAGCCCTTTTTCTCCCGATAGGTTCAGCTGCTCCACGCAGGTTTTTAAGAGCTTTTCGCTGTCCTCTTCGTCATAGATAGTAAAGTCGGGTTTATATCCTAGGGAGCCAATCGATTCGCGCAGGATGCGCGCTCCCAAGCTATGGAAAGTGCAAGCAAGGACCTGGGCATTTTTGAGCGTCCGGATGCGGGTTTTCATCTCGTCGGCCGCTTTGTTGGTGAAGGTGACGGCGAGGATGTCTGCAGGAAGGATCCCCAGATCGATCAAGTGTGCGATCCGAAAGGTGACGACGCGGGTTTTTCCTGACCCCGCGCCTGCCAGCACGAGAAGAGGGCCTTCCACGTGGCGGACGGCAAGTTCTTGTTGAGGATTGAGTTCCGACATAACAGACGACATAAAGCGGGTATACCGAAATGGTTTCAAAATTTAGGAATTTGGCAAGGAGGCAGCGCAAATTTTTGTATCTGGAGCGAGTGACCATTGCCGAGAGGCAAGGCGCGAGTGAAGACCAAAAATTTGCTGCCAAATCGACGCAGCAAAAGACAAAATTTTGAAACCATTTCGGTATATGTTACGGGATCTTTCGGAAGAGTACAAGATGGGAAATCAAAGAAGAAAAATGGGGCTAGAAATTCTAGCCCCATCGTAGGATTTAAACTTTAGTTAAGATGCGTTTTCTTCAGTTAGTAAACGCAATTAGTGGTTCCACTACCTAACATAGTGGTTCCACTGGTTCCACTACTTAACAGGCATTGCACGTAAGCCTCGATCTTTGCTGAATCACAGACGCCATTTTGGCCAGGAAGACCGTTAGCGCCTGGAGCGCCAGCAGGACCTGGAATACCTTGAGGACCTTGAGCGCCATCTTGGCCTTTAGCGCCTTGAGGACCAGTATCGCCTTTATTGCCCGGAGTGCCATTTACGCCGTTAACGCCAGCAGGACCTGGAATACCTTGAGCGCCATCTTGGCCTTTATCGCCAGTAGGGCCTTGAGGACCAGTATCGCCTTTATTGCCCGGAGTGCCATTTACGCCGTTAACGCCAGCAGGGCCTTGAGGGCCATTGTTGATATTGGCTTGGTTTAGGAAGCTTAAAAATGTAGCCACCGAACCTGGGTTGAAGTAGACAAAAGCAGATACGGCAAGGGCGGAGGCGCCAAGAGTTGCAAGCGCAACCTTGGTTGTCGTGCTCATTCCGTTGGATTCTTCTTTTTTGGTTGGGGAAGTGGAATTAGTTCCGCTGAGGAGAGATCTCTCCAAAAAAACAGGATCTCTGAATAATGGTCTTGCTATTCTTCCTGACATTGTGTTTTTCCTTTGTAAAGATGTTGTTAAGTATTTTTAACATAAATGAGTTTACACGAAATGGTGATTTTGTAAAACATTAATGTGCATATTAGGATTAAATTATGTTGTCAAAATTCAATTAAAAAATTTAATGATTGGTTTGTTAGTTTCGATTTCAAAAATTGTCGAAATAATTTCTAGCTTTGTTTGGCTAGAAATTATTTCAAGAATTTTTGAGACAGAGCGCTAGAAACCTGAGTTTTGGGTTCGATCCGACTCAGCCTCAAGGATCTTTTTGCGATCTTTCGCACTTTTTTATTCATCCATAGCGCCTTCGGCTATGGATTTCACAAAAAAATGCAAAATCTCATCGAAAATTTCTCTTGAAGCTGAGGGAAACGAATCCAAAACTCAGGTTAGAAAGAATCAGGTTGCGGAGATCGTCTCTTTTGAGCCGCTTATCGACTTCAGACTTTGTGAGAGATCATGCAAGAAAGGGTCTAAAAAGCCCTTTCTTTTAGAGTTAAGAATTTATTTTATGAATTCTGTGAAAAATACTGTGATCGAGTCGGGAATGTAAGGTTTTATGAAATCAGGTATGGTAATGCTCTTCAATACTGGTTTTAGCGGTGCTGGATTCCCGGTAAAATGCGCTGTAGCAAGAGCTGCAGCAGCTAGAGTTCCTAATGCGATATATTTAACAACTTTAGTTGCAGTGCTGGTGGGTTGCTCTTTGGCAAGCAAGCGTTCACGAAGGTGCCGGTTCTCAATTTGTAAATTCTGAAATGTTTGTGCATCACCTTTTGGCGAGGGAGTCCACCTTGGGGTTCGTTTCCTCAACTCAATGGGAGGTGTTGCTGCTGCTGACACGGACATGGGTTTTTCCTTTGTAAAAATGTTATTATATATTTACTTGCATTTATTTAATTATAATCTATTTTATTATTATAGTAAACAGTTGATTTAATATATGGATTAAATTGTATTTCCGAAATTCAATTAAAAATTTTATTTAATTAGAGAACCGGTTTGCGGAGCTCGCCTTCGCGCATTCCCAGATTCCCATATCTATGGTAGTCGATGCTGATGGCGAGCTCCCGTAGATAATGGAGCAGTTCGAGCCGGCCGTTGGCGAGGACGGGCGCGTTGATGACGTGAACGCCCGATTGGCTGGCCGCCCCATGCAGAGCTGGAGAAGCGTGTCCGATCACGCGGACCCGCTGCATTTTCTTTTGGGTAATTCGGGATAAGAAATCTCCATCCGGCTCTTCGATCACCCGGAGTACTGGGACAAGCTCGAGCCAATTCAAGGCAGCGGCTTTAGACTCATTATAAGACCAGCTGATTTCCATCTGAGCGCCGCAGGTGAGAGCGGCTGCGCAGACGCGCAGGGCGTCGAGAGGGTCGGAATGGGGTTCTATCCGGAAGACGATCCCCTTGCGGGGAATGTAGCGGAAAAAGTTGTCTTCGCCCACGATTTTAGTGGGATCGCGGTCTTGGCGCATCCGTTTCCACCAATAGGCGTAATTGGAGACGCTGCTCGTCCAAAGTCCAAGCTGTTCAGCGGAAAGATCGAGCTTTTCGAGAAATGCGGTTAGGTTGTTGACCCATTCGTTCACAGGGTGTTTTTCTTGCGGAAGGCCGATCTGGGACGCATGCATGAATTCACGCAAGTAATTCGGTCCGCCCGCTTTAGAGCCGTTTCCGAAACTGGATGCCTTGGTTCCTCCAAAAGGCTGCCTTCGTACGATCGCGCCGGTGATTGTGCGGTTGATATAAAGGTTCCCGGCTTCGATCTCTTCGAGCCAAATTGCCTGTTCTCTTTCATCGAGGCTTTGCAGGCCTGAAGTGAGGCCGTAAGGGACTGCGTTAGCGAGTTCGATCGCGTGTCGTAAGTCCTTTGCGCGCAGGACGGCCAGGACGGGGCCGAATAGCTCTGTCATATGGGTGAAACTGCCGGGCTGCACATTCCATTTGATGCCGGGGCTCCAGAGACAGGGATTATCGGGATGTTGTTTGGGTTCGAGGAGCCACTCTTCGCCGGGCTCAAGGGTCGTGAGGGCTCTTTTCAGGGCGCCGCGAGGTTCATGGATAAGCGGGTTCAGTTTGGTCGCAGGATCCCAGGGAAGGCCGACTTTCCAGCTGGCGGCCGTTTCACGCAATGTTTTGCAAAATTGCGGGTCGTCATAGACTTCCGCTTCCAGGATGGCTAGGGATGCGGCGGAACATTTTTGGCCTGCATGGCCAAATGCTGATTGGAGGAGATCCTTGATTGCGAGATCCCGGTCTGCAAGGGCGCTTACGATGATCGCATTTTTGCCGCCGGCTTCAGCGGCGAGGTCGAGGTCTGGGCGCAATTTGAGGAAATTTTGTGCGGTTTCCGTGCCGCCGGTCAGAATGACGCACCCCACGCGCGTATCACGGATGATCTCGCTCCCCAGTTCTTCGCCAGAGCAAGGGATGAATTGCAGCACTTCTTTCGGAATTCCGGCGTCCCAGAAAGCGTTGACGAGATGCCAGCCGATCATCACCGTATCGGAAGCAGGTTTGAATAGGACGCAATTTCCGGTCATCAGCGCCGCAAGGATGCCGCCGGCCGGAATCGAGCATGGGAAGTTCCAAGGAGATACCACGAAGATGGTGCCCTTAGGTTCCCATCTGATGTCTTTCATGACGGCCATCTTCCCCATTTGCCTGCGGTAATATTCGGCGAAATCGATCGCTTCGGAGACTTCCGGGTCGGCTTCAGGGATCGTCTTTCCGCCTTCCAGCATCATCGCACCGATCAGCTCTCCTCTCCGTTCGCGCATCAGCTGCGCGGCTCTTGCAAGAAGATGGCTGCGGTGTTCCACAGTCATCGAAGCCCATTTCTTTTCATGTTTCTTCGCGCATTTCAAAGCTTCGTCGACATGATGTTTTTTAGCTTTTGCGTAGTGGAAGAGCGTTTGGTTCGGTTTTGAAGGGCTATGTCCTTTGCCATCTTCGTTATCAAGGAGATCCTTCCCGCAGATGGAGATCGGAAGAGGATCGATCTTTCGCTTTTCCCAAGATTTGGAAATTTCTTCGGCCCATTTTTGATTTTGTCGAAGAGAAAAATCGGTGTCGGGTTCGTTCTCGAATGGAGCTGCGAAGTCGATCTTGTGAGGTTGATTGAGACGGTTCTGAGTGCGCCGAGGATGTAGGGGTGTCGATTCGATCTCGTCGCAGCTTTGGGAAAAGAGGGAGGTTTGATTGTCCCAAACTTCCGTGCCAGGTTTGAGTCCGAAGGCATGGCGGAGGAAGTTTTCGGGTCCGGTATTCTCATCGAGGCGGCGGATCAGATAAGCGATGGCGTGTTGGAATTCGGCTTTTGTCGCAACGGGACAATAGAGAAGCATGTCTCCGGTCAATTTTTGGACGACGCGGCGGATATGGTCGGCCATCCCTTCGAGCATCTCGAAGCCGACGTAAGGTTCGACTTCATTTTCGATCCTGAGGAGGAGGGCAAACGCGATGTCGAATAGATTATGGCTCGCGACTCCGAGGCGGACGGCGCGGGCGTTTTCGCGGATGCAGCCGTAGATCACCATCCGCTTGTAGTTCGCATCGACCTCGAGTTTTGTCGCGTAAGGAGCTTGCGGCCAGCCTTTGAGGGAGGCCTCGAATTGCTCCATGGCGAGATTCGCCCCTTTGACGATCCGGATCTTGATCGGAGCCCCGCCGCTTGCCACCCGCTTCTTCGCCCACTCGGTGAGCTCTTTTTGGATATTGTGCGAATCGGGTAAGTAGGCTTGCAGCACGATCCCGGCTGAATAGTCGGCAAATTCAGGCTCGTTCAGAATTTTTTGAAAGGCGCCGACGGTCAGATGAAGATCGCGGTATTCTTCCATGTCGAGGTTGATGAATTTCGCTTTGGAGGTGCCATCGGAGCGGGCGACAGGGTATTTGATCGCAGCGCGATACAGCTGTTTCAGACGCTCGGCGATATGCTCGACCGTTCCCTCGAAATCGATCAAGTTGATTTGACTGTAAATCGTAGAAATCTTGACGGAGATGTAATCTATCCCTGGGTTTTTTAAGTCTTCCAGATAGATCTGCATCCGATGTTTCGCTTCCGGTTCGCTTAAAATCGCTTCGCCCAAGCGGTTCAAGTTGAGCTGAACCCCTTCCCTTTTCCGTTCGACCAAGTGTTTGTTCAAAAGGTCGATTTCCCCCGGCAAAATGACGCGCGAAGTTTCTTTTCTGAGCGTCCTGGTTGCGATCGGCACGAGGAATTGGGCGACCGTTGGGCCGAGCGTCTTGAAGCAATAGAGCTGCGCTCGCTTTACCCAATCGAGATAGTGAGGGACGCCGATTTGGTTCAAGAGATAGATCATCTGGTCGGCCACGCGCTTATTCTTGTGGCTGCGGAAACATTGGTCGGTCATCGCCGTGGTAAAGGCTTTGCCGCTCGGATCTCGCATCAGCTTCGAAAGCTGCTCTTGAACGGCCTGCTCGTGCGCCGTCATGGTGCTGGACGCTTCGTGCAGCATGAGCGCGGCAAGTTCGATCGCCATTTTTTTCCGTTCGCTTACGGTCAAATGACGCCCCTTTGCGCGATCGAGCATTTCGCCCGCTTCTTCAAGATGTGAAGAGGACATGAGAAGTTCTCGGTTTTAGGAGCTGCTAACGGATTTAGACCCTGTCCAGGACCCGGTTTTAGGACAGGTTCTTAGGCTTGTTCACAGCCTCTTAGGATACCTATAGCATACGCGAGGAATTCTTTGGTATGATGAAACTCATGCTGATCAGAACCTTGGCTATTGTCATTTTTTCTTGTTCTCTTTGCGCCGATGTCTTTTTAGGCGTCGACGTTTTTTTCGAGACAGCCGCCCTGCAATTCAAAGACAAAAAAGTCGGACTCATCCTCAACCAGACCAGCGTCGATACCAAGATGCGCTCGACTCTCTCCCGTTTCCAAGACGCAGGGATTTCGGTCGCCGCTTTGTTTTCTCCCGAGCATGGCCTTAAAGGACACCAGTATGCCGCTGAAAACGTATCCGACGGCAAAGAAGCCCGCATTCCCGTGTACAGTTTGCACGGGGACAAGAGGCGCCCGACAAAGGAGATGTTCGATGGTCTCGATGCATTGGTCTATGACATCCAATGCACCGGAGTGAGGGCCTATACCTACCAGACGACCCTCTATTATGCGATGGAAGAAGCAGCAAAGCGTGGGCTGGAAGTGATCGTCCTCGACCGCCCCAATCCGATCAACGGCCTAGTCGTGGATGGCCCGATGCTTCAGGACAAATGGCGTTCCTTCATCGGCTATATCAATGTCCCTTATTGCTCCGGAATGACGATCGGCGAACTGGCCCGATTTTTCAATGCCGAATACAAGGTCGGATGCAAGCTGACCGTCATTCCGATGAAAGGCTGGAAGAGGAAGATGAGCTACCGCGACACAGGGCTTGCCTGGATCCCTCCGAGCCCCAACGTGCCGGAACCCGACACTCCGCTTTTCTGTCCTATTACGGGAATTTTAGGAGAGCTCAATCTCGTTAATATCGGCATCGGGTATACCTTGCCTTTCAAGATCGTTGGAGCTCCCTGGATCGACGCGAACGAATTCGCCGCGGCGCTGAATGCTCAAAAACTGCCCGGCGTCCGCTTCCAGCCCTTTCATTTCCGCCCTTTTTACGGCAATTTCAAAGGGCTGGATTGCAAAGGGGTGCTGATCCAAATCACCGACGAAACGATTTTCCGACCCTTGTCGACCCAATATATGATTATCGGCCTTCTCAAAAGTCTTTATCCGGGAGAATTCAATAAGCGGATGGAGCAGGCAATCGGGAGCCGCAAAGATCTTTTCTGCAAAGCGAACGGAACCGATGCCATTTACGAAATCATCCGACAGGAAAAATTCCCTGCCTGGAAGTTGATCGATTTTCAGAAAACCGAGAGGGAGGCTTTTCTCGAAAAGAGGAAACTCTACCTTCTAGGCTATGAATAATACATTTGAGCCAATTGCAAAACTCG
>JABDHH010000019.1 GCA_013285585.1 Chlamydiota bacterium | reverse complement strand
ATTGATAGAAAAGACTGTCCCGATCTTCAAACGGTATGTCCAGTCCCTACCCTATATTGTCACACAGAGATCTATAGCGGAAAATATCAAACGTGGGATTGCTCTAGCATCAATTTCTATATTAAAAAACTGCTCAAAGAGGACTGTCCTCAATTTACTCTATTTCCTGTATCTCCTTTGGCTAACGAGACCAGTTGCGACTAGTGCTCTGTCTCAAAAATTCTTGAAGGAGTCCTAAAATCTCCAGAGGAATTTCAGACTGCCCGTCTGCGTCCACCACTGTTTCCCAAATTCTCCAGAGTAATTTCCAGTCATTGAGAAATGGATTTTTGGCAGGTAAAAGTTGATAGAGAACCCAGGCGAGAAGAGGTTCCGATCCGGCAAGAAACCTTTGACTTGAACCTCTCCATGGCTAAAGCCAGGGGATTCCTGACGGGGCTTACGCAACCTTCTCGAGGCTCGTTCCGAGCCCAGCAATAAGTGTGTTGATCGCAGCATTTTGGTCGCGATCGTGTGAAGTTCTACACTCCGTACACTCCCATTGCCTTACCGACAAGCCTGCCTTTCCTGTCGGGCCTGTTCTGGCCAAACAGTGCGAGCAGGTCATGGTAGAAAACTTTGAATCAACCTCGACATATTTCCTACCGCTTGCAGTGCATTTGTAGGAAAGCATTTGTCGAAGTTGATGATGGCCGGCTTCGGCTACGGATTTACCGTAACTTTTTGCTATGCCACTGATATTGTCTTTACTAAACACTATGCATGAATTTTCTGCCACCAAACGACGCGAAAGTTTGTGATTGTTGTCTTTGCGAGTGTTTTTGATCCGTTCGTGCAGGCGAGCAGACAGATTCTTGCGATGACCCTTTTGTGATTGAGCCAATCTTTCTTGTCGTTTTTGAAATTCTTTAGGCATGGAGATCGTCTCTCCATTAGAAAGGGTTAGAGTATTTTTATATCCAGGATCAATGCCTATCTTGCCGTTGGCCTTTGCTGGAACTGCCTTTGCGTCCGCTTCGATGAATAGGCACAAATACCAACCAGAGGCTCTTTTGACAATCCTTCCGCATTTGATCTTTCCCTCGGGGATTTCTTGCTTGTGGAATCGGAATATTCCGAGCCCTGGAATCTTTATCCGCTGATTGATCGGATACTTGATCGGATCGGGGAAGGGAATGGAATTGAGCTTGTTGCGGACACCTTTAAGACGAGGCCTTTTCGAGATCTTTTTAAAACAGCGATCCCAAGGTTCCCAAGCCATCAGCAGAATTCCTTGAAGAGTATGCGAGGGAACGCCCATCCGTTTTCCGTGATCGGCCAATAGATTCTGGAACTGCTGTTTTTTGTGAAACCTTCCGTCTTTTGCATCCAGTTCGATCTTTCTGACCGCCCAATTCCAGACACATTTGAGCATTATGAGCCATGATATTAAGATGGCTTCCTGCTTCGGATTGATTCTGAGTTTTACTTGGGCTTGGATCATACGGCCTTGATGAGATCGGCAAGAACTTTTCTGCGATATTTTGGGCAAAAAACGACATGATATTTATAGGAATATACCAGATTGCGGTTGGACTTGTATTTTGCAATCGTCATGCGAAGTATGATACAAAATCACGATATATAACGCGAGCGCTCCTGGCCCCCCACGACTAAAGTCGGGGGATTGCGTCGCGTCATTGTTCAAAATGATCTGAGGAATTGACAAAATGAAGCTGCGTGTCCCTACCTTTGATCCGATCCTCATGAACATAACTGAGCTTGATTTCTTGAGACCAGGCATAGGCTTCTTTATCTTGCCAAGAAGAAAAACTGAACCCTGCCTCTTCGCGCAATAAATTAGAGGGTTTATGGCGCACGACCAGATCGATACTGTCAGAGCCGCTTTCCTGATTCAAATTCTGAGACAAAGTGCAGAAGATCCTCAGAAATCTGAAGAAGAGAAAGTTGCGATAGGTGCTTCGGTAATATTATGGGAACAATCTGCGGAACTGGTTAATAAAATATTTACTGGTTAAAATATACTTTGGGAAACATATATAGTCGATACTGCCCCCCCAAAATTTGAAGTCTAAAAGCGACCAAATCATCCCAATAAGCGACGAAACCTGAACGGTATAACACCCTCTAAATGGGTATTAGGGAGTGTACCGTAAAGATTCTTCTGTCGATTTTTCGGTTCTTTTGAGCCGATTTTTCGATTCAAAATTTTGGGGGCATATATACTTGTCGATATTGCCCCCAAATTTTGAAGTCGAAAAGCGGCCAAAATAATCCAAAAAAGCGATGACGCAATCTTTACGGTACACTCCCTACAATCTCTAAAAGATTTACGCGTTGACTTTGCGTTTCTCGATGTAATCGATGACATCGGAAACGGTCTTCAGCTTTTCAGCATCTTCTTCCGAGATTTCGAAGCCAAATCGTTCTTCGAAAGTCATGATGAGTTCGGTGAGATCGAGAGAGTCTGCGTTGAGATCTTCGACGAAGGATTTCTCCGGCGCCACATCGGCAGCATCGACTCCTAGCTGCTCGACGATAATTTCAATGACTTCTTGTTGTATTGTCATAATTGTTCCTAATGTTAATGAAAAAAATTCCTACATGACCATTCCACCATCGACCGCGATCACCTGTCCAGTGACATAGCTCGATAAATCGCTTGCTAAGTACAAGGCCGCTTGAGCGATATCGCGAGGCTGACCAATACGGCTAAGCGGGATCTTCGTCAGGATTTGTTCCTTGATTTGAGGCGTTAAACCATCCGTCATCTGAGTTTCGATATATCCAGGAGCGATGCAGTTGGCCCGTATACCGCGGCCAGCCAGTTCTTTTGCCAGCGACTTCGTAAATCCGATCATGCCCGATTTGGATGCTGCATAATTGACTTGTCCTGCATTTCCCATCAAACCAATCACGGATGTGATATTGATGATCGATCCCGCCCTCGATTTCATCATAGGGCGGCAAAGGGCGCGGCAAGTGTTATAGATCGATTTTAAATTCACCTCGACGACTCGGTCCCAATCCTCTTCGCTCATCCGCATCAGGAGGTTGTCTCGAGTTATCCCTGCGTTATTGACGAGGATGTCGATCTTGCCCCACTCCTCTACGAGTTTGCCGATCGCCTCTTCGACTTCTTTCGTCTTTGCAACATCAAGGAGAAAATAGCGGATTTTCTGTTCCGGATCGACTTTGACCTTTTCAATTTCAAGAACCGTTTGCTCGGCCCGTTCTTTGTTTGTGCCGCAAATCGCCACATGGGCGCCCTGCTCGGCAAAAAGAGAAGCGATCGCTTTTCCGATTCCGGCAGTTCCTCCCGTGACAAGCGCAGTTTTTCCTTTTAACAAGTGCTGCATGAGGCTCATAACATCTCTCCGATGCGTTCTAAGTCTTCTACCTTGTCTATGGATAAGATTGGAGCGGCGATTCCGATCTTTTTATTGAGTCCTGCAAGGGTTCTGCCGCACCCGATTTCCAGAAATAGTGCGATCCCGGCCATAGATCGGATCCCCTGCTCCCAACGTACGGAATGTGTGACTTGGTCAGTTAAATTGCGTCGGATCTCCTCCGTGCAATGGACAAAATCGCCAGGGACATTCATGACGAAGCCCACTTTAGACTCTCGGATAGGGGCTGCTGCGATAAATGGAGCGAATCCATCTTGCGCGGACTGCATCAGACCGCTATGAAAGGCCCCGTGGACGGTCAATGGCAGAACTCGTTTTGCGCCGATCGCTTTCAATGGCAGGGCGGCCTTCTGCACCCCATCTTTTGTTCCTGAAATGACAATCTGTCCGGGGCAGTTGTAATTTGCGATCCATACATCGGACCATCCCCGAAGCGCTTCTTCGACATCCTTGGCGTCTAATCCCAGTACGGCTGCCATCGCGCCAGAGGTCCTCTCGCAAGCCTGGTTCATCAGGCGGGACCGTTCTCGGACCAGCTTCAAGGTATCCTGAAAGCCCAACCGTCCGGAGGCATAAAGGGCGGTATACTCGCCTAAACTCAAGCCGGAACAAACTGACGGCCGCACTTCAGGAAACTGGGTTTCAATCGTTCTAAGAATCGCTACGCTCGTGACAAAGATCCCTACTTGGCTATATTTCGTCTGTGTCAATACATCTTCAGGACCCTCGAATACGATTTGGGACAAATGTTCGTTCATCAGTTCGTCCGCCTCTTCGAAAACCTCTCTGGCCGTTGCGAATGAAGCGGCGAAATCTTTCCCCATTCCGGGATATTGAGCTCCCTGTCCAGGGAAAAGGTATGCCTTATTCATGATGCAAGACTGCAGCTCCCCATGTGAGACCTGCTCCGAAAGCGGTCAATAAAATCTTTTCTCCGGATTTCGTCATCTCCGCTCTCAATAATTCATCGAGCGCGATCCCGACCGACGAGGCCGAAGTGTTGCCATATTTATGGACTGTTTTAAATACCCTCTCAGGAGGTAGATGCTCGAACCGCTTCGCCATTGCATCGATGATCCGGATATTGGCCTGATGAGGAATCACCCATGCGATCTCTTTTTCATTGACTTGCGCAGCCTCAAGACATTCCTTACTCGCCGACTCCATGCGCCGGACAGCGTGTTTGAAGACTTCGTTTCCAGCCATTTTGATGTAATGCTGGCTATTGGCAACAGAATCGGCGGTGGCCGGCTGCCGGCAGCCGCCTCCCGGTACCATCAACAATTCCGCCTGCTCTCCATCAGCCCCCAACCTTATGGTTTCTATGACCAGCCCTTTTCCTTGGAGAGAGACGATGCAAGCGGCCGCTCCGTCGCCGAAGAGAATGCAAGTAGTGCGATCCTTATAATTAGTAATCGAGGAGAGTTTTTCCGGAGCGACAACTAAAATATTTCGATAGGCGCCAGTTTCAACCCATGCCTTCGCCATCGAGAGAGCGTATAAATAACCAGTGCATGCCGCTTGAATATCGACTGCGCCTGCTGATTTAGCCCCAATCTGATCCTGGATCAAGCAAGCGGTGCTGGGAAAGGTATAATCAGGAGTGCTCGTTGCGACGATGATGAAATCGATCTGATCCGGAGTCAACTCCGCATCGGCGATCGCCACGCGGGAAGCTGCTGCTCCCATTGTGGAGGCATACTCCTGAGGTCCGGCCAGCCGCCGCTCTTTCATCCCGGTCCTGGAAACGATCCAATCATCCGATGTCTCCACCATCTGCTCGAGGTCGGAGTTCGTCAATACCCTCTCGGGAAGATAGGAGCCGGTTCCAATAATTTTTGCTTTCCTATTCATTTTTTGAATTCTTAATCAATGGGACCTAGTCTACCTGAAACCCCTTTAAAAGGAAAACAGCAAGAAAAAATTTAAAGCATTCCCCTTCAATTTCTGATTTGATATCGTAACTCTCTATGGAAAAGCTCCCCGCAGACCTATTGGCTCTCATCTCGTACTTAAAAAAGCTTCCCGGCGTCGGCATCCGCACCGCGGAACGGTTCGCGTTCGAATTCCTAGGCTGGCCGAAAGAGGATCTGGAAGCCTTTTCCGAACTTTTGAAAAACGCGCCAGAAAAAGTCCCTTCCTGCCCTATATGCGGCTGCTTGACGGACAGAACTAAATGCTCATTTTGCGAAAGCGGAGCCCGCGACACGGAGCAGCTCTGCATCATTTCCTCGCCTCGCGATGTCTTTGCGATCGAAGCGACGAGATGCTACCGCGGCCTGTACCATGTCATCGAACATCTCCTCTCCCCTCTCGACGGCCGGCATGCCTCCATGTTGCGCCTCGACCGGATCGAAGACCGAATCGAGAAACATCCGATTCGCGAAGTGATCATCGCATTCGATTCCACTTTGGAAGGCGATACCACTGCCTTATTCCTGAAAAAACACCTGATTGCCCGGCCTGAACTAAAAGTTTCTCGCCTGGCATTCGGCCTGCCGGTCGGCAGCAGTCTCGAATATATCGATGGCGGGACGCTCACGCGCGCACTTGCCGGCCGTCAAATCTTTTGACTAATTGGGTTCCCTTTTCTATAATCAGTCGATCCAAGGACTAGCCCTGATCATGCAGAACCGAGATCGCTTACTGAAATCTAAGATTCTCTATTCGTTGCTCTTTGCAACGATGACAGCTCCGCTCATCGGCGCAGAACTCTATGACGATAAAAAAGTTTCCCACATCGAAATCGTCATCGATGCACCTGAGGAGTCCAGAGTCGATCCGACGCCAATCCTCTCTCGTATGAAAACTCAGGAAGGCGATAACTTTTCCCAGTCCATTTTCGACAACGATCTTAAGACCCTGTCTGAAGAATACGAACGAGTCGATCCTTCCATATCCCTCAAAAACGGACAGGTCTCCATCGAGATCCATATCACCCCAAGACCTGTGATCCACCAAATCGAATGGAGCGGAAATCATCAGTTCCGGACTTCGACCCTCCAAGAACAGCTCGATATCAAGCCCAATACCATATTCAACCGCCAGAAATTCAACAAGGCGTTCAATAAGGTTAAGGAATATTACTTCAAGAAAGGCTACTTTGAATCGCAGCTTTCCTATTCCCTCCGGCCTATTCCCGGAACGAACGAAGTCGATGTCCTGATCGATGTGCAGGAAGGAAGTCCAGGCTATATCAAGGAAATCGTATTTTCCGGTTTTTCCAAAGATGAGCAAAAAGCGCTCGAAGAACAGATGTACTTGAAAAAGTATAACTTCATTCTCAGTTGGATGTCGGGGACCGGAATCTATCGCGATGAAGCCTTAGAGCAAGATCGAATGACCCTTCTCAATTATCTCCATAATGAAGGGTATGCCGATGCAAAGGTCGATATCAAACACTACGAAGATCCTAAAAGCGGTAAGCTGATCATTGAAATCGACGCCGACAAAGGACAGATGTACCGGTTCGGCGCCATCCATTACGAAGGGAACACCTTAATCTCTACCGCGGACCTGCAGAAACGAGCCATCGCAACGGAAGGCGCTCCTTTCTCCCCTGACAAGATGCGCGAGACTAGCCAGGCAATCAAAGATTTCTACGGCCAAAAAGGATACATCGACACTAGCGTCCAATTCGAAGCGACCCTTCAGGAAAACGAACCTGTGTTCAACGTCGACTATTCAATCGATGAAGGGCAGCAATATAAAATCGGGCTGGTCCACATCTTCGGAAACACTTCGACGAAGAGCAACGTGATTCTCCGCGAGTCGCTCCTCGTGCCCGGAGAGACTTTCGATTCGAGAAAACTGAAGGCAACGCAGCAAAGGCTTGAAGCAGTCGGCTATTTCAAAAGTGTCAATGTCTATGCAGTCCGCAATCTGGACGACGCGGCTTTGGGCGATAACTATCGAGACGTCTATATCGAAGTCGAAGAAACCAGCACAGGCAACGTCAGCCTTTTCATGGGATTCAGTTCTGTCGACGATGTCTTTGGAGGACTGGATTTGACCGAGAGGAACTTCCGGATCGGAGGCTTCAGCAAAGCTCTGATCGGCAAGATCAGCGAACTGAGAGGTGGAGGCGAGTATTTCCACGTCCGCGGAACGGTCGGTAAAAAGCAAAACAACATCCTCATCTCCTGGATGAATCCCTATGTCAATGACACTCTTTGGCGCTTAGGGGTCGAATTGAGCCAAACCTATAGCAATGATCTTCAAGAGAACGTGAATGTGAAAACATATGGGGGTTCGGTTTATACGAATTACCCGCTCTCTCAATTTTGGACTGTCGGCATGCGCCAACGACTCCGCCATTCTTATGACCATTTGACACTCAATCCATATGACAACTCTGCGGAAGCCGAAACCTCTGTCGAGGCGCAGAGGCATCTCGTCGATCAAAGAGGGATGATTTCCGCATTCAGCGGTAACCTGAGCTATGATTCTACCGACAATCCCTTCAAGCCGCGGCGCGGGTGGCGATCCTACTTCGAAACCGAAGTCGCTGGTATCGGCGGCCAATATCAATTTTTCAAAACCAGTTACTTGAATAGTCTCTATTTCGCAGTTTGGAAAAAGGGAACGATCAAGTTGCGCGCCGATTTCAAATACCTGATCCCCTTCGGGAAAACCGACCGCGACCACGTCCCTTACAGCGAGCGTTTTTTCCTCGGCGGCGACAATACGGTCCGCGGCTATAAGCCATTCCTCCTCGGCCCCGTCATCCACCTTCGCGACTGGACTGGAACAAACCGAGCAACCAATACCCCAAAGGGAGGCCTCTCCTCGAGCCTTGTTTCTCTTGAATACAATCAAGAGATCATCCGGATCCTCGATATCTTCGCATTCTGCGACGTCGGCAGCGTCGAGTTCGATGCATTTGCCATCAACCATATCCGGCCAACCGCCGGTGTAGGCGTGCGCATCGATATCGGGAACAGAACTCCGATCATGGTCGGATGGGGCATTCCACTTGTCAAAAAAGACCGGCACAACCATAAATGGCAGAAAGTATTTTTCTCCATGGGCGGGCAATTTTGAAAAATCATTCCCCGATACACCCTCTAAGAAGGGATTTAACCAATTGCAAAGGAGCAATCATGCGTAAACATTTATTTTCGGCAGCAGCATTATTCGCCCTGATGACGGAACCGGCATTTGCTGACGATTCCTCTCTCATTGGCGTCGTAAATTTCTCGAACTGCATCACCGACTCAATAGCGGGCAAAAAAGAGCAGGAGAATATGGAAAATCTCCGTAGGCAGATGTCATCCCTTATCGAGAATACCGAGAAAGAACTGCATGAATTAACCGCGAAATTCGAAGACACCGAATATCTCGACAGTCTTTCTCCAAAAGCCGAAGAGGACCTCAAAGTCAAACATCAAACGCTCCAAGAAGATTTAGGCCGCTACCAGCAGCAATTCTATCAAGTACTCCAGCATGCCCAATATCAGATGGTTCAGAAGATAAGCGGTACGATTGCCATGGCTTCAGAAAAAATCGCGAAAGAGAAAAATCTCAGCTATGTGATGAATCGCGAAGCCTGCTTCTATATCCGTCCCGATCTCGATGTAACGGACTTGGTAGTAGCGGAAATGGACAAATCATTCGAACAAGATTCCAAGTCGAAAAAGCTCTCTGATAATACCGACGATTCTCTTCAGCTCGATGCGATTAATGACTCGGTTCTCGATCAGGCCGGCTAATGACTTTTACTTTAGCTGAGTTGGCGGCTCATACGGCCGCCCAGCTTATCGGAGATCCCAATGCAAGGATCACGGGCGTGAATACTCTGGACGAAGCAACCCAGGACGATGCATCTTTCTTAGCCAATCCCCGATATGCTCATGCGATGAAGCAATCGGCAGCCGGGGTCATCTGTGTGGCGTCCGGGATTGCTTTGCCTGAAAGTAGGAATTACCTTGTATCGGACAATCCCTCCAAGGTGTTTCAAAAAATTGCCGAATTGCTATTGCCCATCGGAAAATCAGGTTTCGCAGGCATTCATCCTACCGCAGTCATCCATGAAACTGCGAAAATCCATAAAAGCGTACAGGTAGGTCCTTATGCAACCATAGACCGAGATGCGAAAATCGACGAAGGAACGGTCATTGGCGCCCACGTCTCTATAGGTTACGAAGTTCAAATTGGCTCTCATTGTTATTTCCACCCTTCTTCAGTCGTCCGCGAAAGGTGCAAAATCGGCAATCGAGTGATCTTACAGCCGGGCGCCGTGATCGGCTCATGCGGATTCGGCTTTATACCCGATGCAGCAGGCCGCTATCAAAAGCTCGAGCAGCTGGGAATCGTCATTTTGGAAGACGATGTAGAAATCGGCGCAAATTCGACCATTGACCGGTCGCGCTACAAGGCAACGATCATCCGCCGCGGGACGAAAATCGATAATCTCTGCCAAATCGCGCATAACGTCGAGATCGGACAACACAATGTCATCGCAGCTCAGACAGGAATTGCAGGCTCAACCAAAACAGGCAAATATGTCATGCTGGGCGGACAAGTGGGAGTTGTAGGCCACATCGAACTGGAAGATGAAGTCATGGTCGCCAGCCGAGGCGGCATCAGTAAATCTCTCAAAAAGGGCAAATACCGCGGCAGCCCGGCTACGCCCATTCAAGAGTACCACAGACATGAAATACATCTCCGCAGGATCGAAGAGTACGTGGAGCGGATCAAAGAATTAGAAAAGAAAGTATATACTCCTTCCACCTGAAACCTCTTGCTTTTGCGGCGTCGGACAGCCGCTGAATTTGAATGATACCATTGAGAGGGAATTGCAAAATTCAGGTTTATAAGAGGCAATTGCAAAACTCCCGGCGCCAGAAAAATCGATGATTTTCAGCCAGTTTGCCTGAGCCGTAGGCCCTTTACCTTGTGGCCGAGCACAACTTTGAGCAAAGTAGGGCTTCGGCCACAAGGAGGCAACATGGCTTAAAAGGGCGATTTTGTTGGTCCCGCGAGTTTTGCAATTGCCTCTATCTTCTTATTAGGGATAAAATCCCTGCTGTAGCGCCTCCAAATAGGCCAGTTGCTGCAATAGCCGTTAAAGGAGTGGTGGTTATGATGCCCGTAACGACTGCACCCACAGTTACCAATCCTCCCGCACATATTCCAATTCCAATATTAAGACGAGCGACCCGATCCACTCCTCTGCGATTTAAAATCCAATCGAGTCCTTTTTCTGCTCCTTCTGCAATTCCCATTCCTACTATTAATGCTGTTGCTACTACTACTCCTCCTACTGCTGCTCCTGCTGCTATTCCCGCTGCCCTTCCTGCTGCTGCTCCTGCTATTTCTGCTGTTGCTGCTATTACTCTTTCTACTGCTCCTGATCCTACTGCTCCTACTGCTGTTGCTACTGCTGTTGGTATTCCAAAACAAGCTGCATAAGCTGCGTTAGCCAGGGCTGCCCTAAGCCTTGCCGTAATCGAATCGGTTCGAGTTGTCAAAGAATTTGGATCAATAGACTTTCTATCCAATGGGCAATTTGGATTCACAGCTAACCATCTTGCAAGACATGACTTATGGAAGCCATCATGGCTCTCTCCACCCACATGTGTGACTTGTTGATCTCCACAACGGAACTTTTCTTGGCAAATCGAGCAAGACTTGCCCCTATTAGTTGATATTATCGCGCTCATATTTTTATCATTCCTAGCCGTTAAATGATTTATAATAATTAAATATTATATAAAATATTCTTGTTAATATCAATTTGATTTTTTAATAATGAGATTACTTGCTAGATCGTTGATTTACAGTTCCTTGGACACCTCAGAATTTATGGATAAGAACGGCCAGAGTCAGAGGCTGCACAGTCAAATCAGAGTACACCCCAATAGTAGAGGCAGGATCAATAAGGTTATCTTCTTATTAGGGACAAAATTCCTGCTGCAGCGCCTCCAAATAGGGCAGTCGCTACAATGGCCGTTAAACGAGTGGTTATGATGCCCGTAGCGGCTGCAACAATAGTTACCAATCCTCCCGCAAGCATTCCGCTTCCAATATTGTCACGAGCGATCTGATCCACTCCTCTGCGATTTAAAATCCAATCGATTCCTATTCCTGCTCCTACTGCTATTCCTGCTCCTGCTGCTAGTCCTGCTGCTGCTTCTGCTATTCTTGCTGCCTCTTCTGCCAGTCCTGCTGCTTCTTCTGCTAGTCCTGCTGCTGCTATTCCTACTGCTCCTGCTAGTCCTGCTGTTAGTCCTGCTGCTGCTGCTACCATTCCTGCTAGTCCTGCTAGTCCTTCTGCTAGTCCTATTGCTCCTTCTGCTAGTCCTACTCTTCTTTCTACTGCTATTCCTGTTGCTATTCCTAATACTCCTGCTGCTATTCCTGCTGTTAGTCCTTCTGCTAGTCCTACTACTCCTGCTATTCCTGCTGCCATTCCTCCTGTCATTGCTAGTCCAAAGCAAGCTGCATAAGCTGTGTTAGCCAGAGCTGGCCTGAGCCTTGCCATAATCCGATCGGTTCGAGTTGTCAAAGAATTTGGATCAATAGCCCGTCTACATGTTGGGCAAGTTGGCTTCTGAACTACCCATCTTGCAAGGCATGGTCTATGGAAGCCATCATGGCTCTCTCCGCCCACATGTGTGACTTGTTGATCTCCAGGAATGAAGTCTTCTAGGCAAAGCCCACATGTCTCGCCCCTTTTAGTTGTTATTATAGCCGCGCCCATACTTTTACCATCCTGAGATCGGGCGATTTTTCGGAAGAGCTTAATCCTGCAAATCGACGGAATGAGAGACGATCGTCGAGAGCCTCCTCAAGCGCATAATCGGAAAGAGTGTACCAAGTCTGCAACAGAAGTGCTTTGAACAGCAGAAGAACGGGGTGGCTGGGGGGTCCTTCTGCTGATGCATAAATAACAGCAAGCAATTTTTCGAAGGGAGTCCAGTCTAGCAGGCGATTGAGTTTCTCCAATCGTTGATTGAGTTTTGGATTGTCGCCGAGCCACGCGTCCGCGAATCTGAGTTGTCCTGAAGCTTTGTGTACCATATTTCCTCTGAGTGTTTTGAAAATACCCGGCCCTTAAGGGCCGGGTTTCCCGCCTTGGGATGAAGAGGAAATATTTTAGCTGATCAACGCGAGTTATGCAACGGGCTCTCTTGTAAAAATTACACCCTCTTGGACACCTCAGAATTTGTAGATAAGAACGGCATATCAACGGCCCTAAGAACCGGGATTTCCCGCTCGTTCGGGTTAAATCAGCAAAAGAGCGGGATTCTCCAAGTACTTTTGCACGGACTTGAGAAATTTCGCAGCATCGGCCCCGTCCACAACGCGGTGGTCGGCAGAAAGGACAAGTCCCATCTTCTTGCCCACAACGACTTGGCCGTTTTTGACTCGAGGAGCGTCCTCAATGCCGCCTACTGCTAAAATACAGGATTGGGGAGGATTGATGATGGCGCAAAAATCCGTTACACCGAACATTCCCATGTTCGAAATCGTAAAAGATCCTCCTTTGTACTCCTCAGGCTGTAGTTTTCCTGTCTTGGCCCGAGATGCGAGTTCCTTGACTTCGGCGGAAATCTCGCCCAGATTCTTGTAATCGGCGTGGCGTACGATTGGGGTAATTAGGCCCGTTTCTAGCGTAACAGCCACTGAAATATCGATTGTTTTGAAGAGAATGATGGACTGGGTGACAGAATTGAACCCGCTGTTGGCAACAGGATGATCGCGGAGTGCAAGGGCGACAGCGCGGATGGCGAAATCGTTGTAGGTGACCTTCAGGTTCCCGTTTTTCAACTGTTCTCTAGCCTCGACGATGGGTCCTGCATCGATCTCCTGGCGGACATAGATGTGGGGGATAAAAGTTTTTGCTTGGCTTAAGCGCTGGGCGATGACTTTTCGCATTGGCGTCAGAGGTACTTCTTCATAGGTGCCGGGCGCGACTTGCGGCAAGCTTCTCTCACCGAAGGTAACAGTCTGGGCTGGCATGCCGAGATCGAGATCGCGGCTTGTGATTCTCCCTACGGGTCCCGATCCTTTTACCGTAGTGAGGTCGATCCCTTTTTCCCTCGCAAGCTTTTTTGCTAATGGAGAAGCCCGGGTGGGCAACGATGACGCTTCGGTGGGAAATGCAAATTCGTAGGTTTCCAGAGGAGGCTCTGGAACAAAAGCGGGTTGCTGCACGAGGCCTGACGCAGGTGGGGACGGAGCTGCGGACGTCGGTGAGGCAGCGGCTTGATGTTTGGCTTCTTTTGCAACTGGTTGAGTCGGGGCGATTCCCTCAGGCGCATAGCGATCGATGCTCTCATCGGCTTTTTCAGTAAAGACAGCGATCGGCTGGTTGACTTGCGCGAGTATCCCTTCATTGACGAGGATCTTGCGAAGGTACCCAGGATCTAGGGCATTGTACTCGATGGTGGCCTTATCCGTTGCGACCTCCACAAGAAGCTCTCCTGAAGCAACCTTGTCGCCTACTTTCTTGTGCCATTTCGCGATTGTCCCCTCTTCCATGGTAGGGGAAAGTTTTGGCATCGTCACAGTAAAAGGCATAATACAAACCTCGCACGTACCAGTATGATCGATTTTGAAAACTAGCGCAAGACTTCTGTTAAGGCAGCCAGTATCCGGTCCGTGTTGGGAATGGTTTCTTTTTCCAAGACCTTGGAATAGGGCATGGGCGTTTCCCTCTGGCAGACACGGACTAATGGGGCGTCAAGGTCATCGAAGCAATGCTGCTGGATCTGGAAACCGACTTCGGCTGAAATCCCAGAAAAAATATGCCCCTCTTCGACCAGAACGCAGCGGTGGGTTTTACGGACCGAGGAGGCGACGGTGGCGATATCAAGAGGCTTGATTGTTCTGAGATCGATGATCTCGACTGAAATCCCCTTTTTGGCGAGGATGTCGGCCGCTTCGCGGCAGAATTTGAGCATCCGGCAATAAGAAACAAGAGTGACGTGCCGCCCTTCCTTGATGACTTTGGCCTTGCCGATAGGTACGAGAAACTCCTCCGTAGGGATTTCCATCTTTTCGCCGTAATCGAGTTCATTTTCGAGAAAGATCACCGGATTGTTGGCGCGAATAGCGGATTTGAGAAGCCCTTTGGCATCATAGGAATTGCTTGGAGAAATCACGATAAAGCCGGGCAGATTGCCGTAGATCGATTCGACGCAGTGGGAATGTTGGCAGGATACTTGCGCCGCAGCGCCGTTTGGCCCCCGGAAAACGATCGGAACGCTGTACCTGCCTCCGGACATGTAATAAGCCTTGCAGGCATTCGAAATCAACTGGTCGGCCGCTACAAAGGAAAAATTCCAGCTCATGAATTCAACAATCGGCAGAAGTCCCGTCTGGGCAGCTCCGATGGCGAGTCCGGCAAAGCCGTTTTCGGAGATCGGGGTATCGATCACCCTCTCAGGACCCCATTTGGCAAGCATGCCTTTGGTCACTTTATAAGCGCCATTGTATTCGGCCACTTCCTCGCCTATGATGAAAATGCGGGAGTCCCGAGCCATCTCTTCGTCCATGGCCTGGCGGAGGGCTTCGCGGATTTCGACAATCTGGGTTCCCATTAGATCTTCTCCTGAGGAGCAAAAACACCTTCTTCCAATGTGATGGGATCTGGCCAAGGGCTTTCATCGGCAAATTTCATTGCGGCGATCATGATGTCGCGCGCTTCCTTATCCATGGCTTCGCACTCCTCTTCAGTCAGGATCCCTTCCTCGAGGAGGACAGATTTAAGCCGGAGAAGCGGATCCTTCTCCATGGTTTCTTTCAGGGCTTCTTTGGAACGGTAGAGGCCTGGATCGGAGATCGAGTGGCCCCGAAAGCGCTCGGTCACTGCTTCGATCAAGATCGGCCGGGAGGTGCGAATGCATTCGTTCAAAGCGTCTTTGAATCCGGCGTAGCAGTTGAAAAAATCGAGTCCATCGAACGTATAGGATTTGATCCCGTAAGCTTTCGCAAAATGTTCAGCGATGGGCTTTACGCATACCGCCCGGGAAGCCGCCGTACCCATTCCCCATTGATTATTCTCGATCACGCAGATGAGGGGCAGGTTCCAGAGAGCGGCGAGGTTCAACGATTCGTGAAAAGCGCCTTGGACGGAGGCTCCTTCACCGAGAAAGCATAAAGATACCAGTCCCTTTTGTTTCAAATATTTAATGGTGAACGCCGCGCCGATAGCGATTGGAATATGGCCGCCTACGATCGCCAATCCCCCTAACATCCTGTCGGCATACATGTGCATGGATCCGCCGAGGCCTTTCGCAATTCCGGTGGAGCGGCCATACAATTCGGCCATCATGGCATTAGGGCGCGCGCCTAGGAGGAGAGCCAGGGCATGGCAACGGTAGGTCGTTGTATACCAATGATCGCGCCCGCAAGCTGCAATGCAGGCAGTTTGGATCGCTTCTTGGCCGGCATAAGAATGATAAAAGCCTCCTACCTTCCCTTGCTGATAAGCGGCCTCCCCTCTCTGTTCGAAATTGCGTATGAGGAACATCTGACGCAAAACGTCCTTGAGAAGGTTCTTATCAATCGAAGAAAGAACCTTATGGAAATCGACTGAAAAAAAATGGTACGGTTCTTTCGACATCGGCTCGCCCCTGGCTTAATCATAGCTTAGGTTTAGTACCATTGTCAATACGGCCCTTTATCGGACCCGCCCATCATAGGCAGCCCCGATCCATGGTTGGGGACGATATGAGGATTGTTCGTCACGGGCACTGTATGAAGGTTATCGTCGTCGTTAAAGGTCTGAAAACAACCGGTTAACGCCAAAAGCGAAATCAGAACACATCGTTTCATCTTTACTCCGTAGAGGAACCTATTCGATATTCAGATGGGGGTAGGTTCAAACTTGAGTTAGCATACCCGATTGGAGAGAAAAATTGAAGAAAAAGTCCAAATCGGTTTACATGATGCAACTGATTTTTATGAATAAGAGAGCTATTTTCTACGATACCGAGACAACGGGCACTAGACCGGGCAAAGATCGGGTGATTGAAATCGCCGCTTACGATCCCGGAAAAGAGACAGGAGAGGCAAAAAGTTTTTGCACTTTGACCTATCCCGACTGTCCGATTCCCATCGAATCGACGACAATCACCGGCATCACGGACGAGATGGTTGCGAATGCTCCTCCTATCCGGGAAGCCCTCACTGCTTTTCTCGAGTTTTGTGCGGGCGACGCGGTCCTGATCGCCCATAATAACGACGCCTTCGACAAGCTTTTTTTAGAAGCCGAATTCCAGCGGGCCGGACTGAAAATGCCGGAGTGGACTTACATAGATACCCTCAAATGGTCTCGCAAATACCGCTCGGATCTGCCCCGCCATAGCCTCCAATCGCTGCGTGAAGTCTATGGGATCGCTGCAAACCAGGCTCATCGGGCGCTCGACGACTGTATCGTCCTCCACCAAATCTTCAGCCGGATGGTCGACGACCTCACCTTAAGCCAAATCATAGACCTCCTATCAAAAACGCCTAAAATAGTCCGGATGCCCTTCGGCAAACACGCCGGAAAAAATTTAAGCGAAGTTCCGAAAGATTACATTGCCTGGCTGGCCGGGAACGGCGCTCTGGACAAGCCGGAAAACGCTCTCCTTCGCGAAACATTTCAAAAACTGGGACGTCTCCCGTGAATATCGCTGTGATCGGATGCGGTTACATTGGATCCGCCGCAGCGGCCATTTGGAGCAAGCGCGGCGAACACGTTACCGCCACCACAAGAAGCCCGAAAAAACTCGACCACCTTGCCAAAGTCTCTCAAAAAAGCCTGATCATCCGAGGCCATGACGAAGATGAGTTCGTTCCCCTGATCGCTAATAATGAAGCGATTCTCGTAACGATTGCCGCCGATCACCCCGACCACTATGAGTCCGCCTATCTCAACACAGCCAAGATCTTTCGACATTTGGCCCTAGAAATGAATATGCCCCGTATCTTGATCTACACCAGCAGCACTACGGTATATGGGGACCACCATGGTCTTTGGGTCGATGAGACCAGCGAACTCCGGCCCGCTTCAGCAGCGGCAAAAATTCTTGCAGATGCGGAAAAAACGTATCTATCTCTCGATGAACTCGGATGGTCGGTCTGCGCCTTGCGCCTCGCTGAAATTTATGGGCCTGGAAGAGAACTCTCGAAGCGGGTCAAAAATTTGAAAGAGCATGTTCTTCCGGGATCCGGAGATCATTATACAAATATGATCCATAAGGATGATTGCGCTGCCGCTATCGATTATGTTCTGCAGCATAAGCTCGAAGGGATCTTCAACATCGCCGACGATGATCACCCCTCGCGTCGCGAACTCTATGATTCGATTGCCAAAAAATTCCGTCTCCCCTCAGTTAAATGGGATCCGAGCCTGACAGGCCTTCACAATGGGAATAAACGGATATCGAACCACAAGATCAAATCAGAGGGATTTGCCCTGAGCCATCCGACAAGAGTCTTGAATTAAAATTGTCTGTTGAGATCGCGCAGAGTTTCTAAGTCATTATGTAAACAGATATAATTCGATGACGTCTCTTCATCCAAGTAATCTTGGTAATCTTTGCTCACTTTCATCGCGTCTTTGTGCATCCCGTGCTTGTTCAGTTCAGAAATGGAGGATTTGATGACGGCCATTTGCTGGTTCATGACGTCTCTGAGATGCTCTTGCCGGACCGGACTTTGAAATTGGTTGTATTCCTCCAAAGCGCTTAGAAATTTCGTAGAACTCGCATCGAGCTGCTTTTTGTAGACATCGACCGTCGGCTCTTTCGGAGCGGCGTTCCCCTCTCCTATTTTCGTCATATTTCCCTCGTCTCCTGTTCCAACTTCAAACATTGGAGGGCCAACTTATCGAATTTTTTCATGAGAGCTGCCGTCTCATTTTTGAGCGGACCTCCGATCGCACGCGAATATCGGATCGGAGCCCATAGAAGCACTTTGGAAGTGTTAAGAGGGATGCAAAGAACCTTTTTACATAATCTTCCCACGGGAAAGGGAGAATGGGTCGAAGAGACCGATTTTCAAGAAAGGGAGCCTTGGAAAGCAATCGCGGCGAAAATCGGCGCTGCGCTGCAAGATCCCGATTGCCTGGCCGGATTCAAGAAGCTCAATCGGATCATTGCCATGGAGCATGCTTTCAACGATTTCTTCTGCCACTTTGTCCAAAGAGAACTTTGCCATCGGGCCCATTCCAAGTTCGCAGAGATCGAAGAGGAATCGATTGCTCCCTTTCTCG
>JABDHH010000018.1 GCA_013285585.1 Chlamydiota bacterium | reverse complement strand
ATTCCCCGATAATTTTAAAGCCGGCTTTTTGGTAGACATGGATGGCTCGCGTATTGGCGGCTTCGGGATCGATCAGAATCCTCTTCACATTGGGAAACTGGCTGATTAAAAATTCCTGAATCAGGGAAACTGCGATTCCTTTCCCATAATGATTCAGATCGCAAATAAACACATCGAGGGTGATCGCGTCATTTCCCTCAGGAGAGGTAATCAGAAATGCAAAAGGAGTATCTTGATCGTAGCCGATCCAATAAGTGGTTTTAGAGGTTTCTTGAAAAAATTTTTCTAGGCCATTCAGTGTATTTTGAAGCCCTGCTCCATGAATCCATTCTTTGATATGATTTTGTTCCAGCCAACGATGGATCAGAGATCTTTGGGAAGATTGAGCGGGAGCAAAACGAAAATCTTGTTTTTTTAGGGTCATAACCGCATGCCGAATTTGTTGCCTGATTCGTATCTTTTTAATCCCCGATAAAATACGAAGCATGCGATTCCTAGAAAGCTTAGGGAACAGCTGATGAGGAATGCGAATTTGCCCCACGAGAAAGCGCGAAGAAGTTCTACAGGCACATAGCCGATAAGGCCAGCAGGGATGAGTGTGAACATCACGAGTTGAAGGAGCCCGGAATAAATGTTCGTTGGATAGAGAGCGAAAACGAAGAGAGAATCGAGGTATTTCTGAGAGACCGATTCGATAGAGCCAAGCCAAAAGGTCAGACTATGGACGATTAATCCTAGGCAGGTAATGATGATGGCGCCTGACAGGATAAGTATGAGAATCAAGGGGAGGGAAGATGCCTTGAATCCGCCTAAAATGAGAAGGACAACGGTTGTCACGAGGTGGCCCCATCCCTTGGATCTTGACTTTGAGCCAGCTAGGTGAAGGAGGAGGTTTTTGGGCTGGGTCATATAGGGGTCTAAATCGCCATTTATAATGATGAGGCCTAAATTCTTGACGCCTCCGAAGCAGACATTCGAAATTCCATAGGCGCCTGATAGCATTGCCATCGATGCGGCCATATCATTGATTTGCCAACCGCCTATTGTTTCGAATTGCCGAAAGAAAATCCACCACATCGAAAAGAAAATGAGGTTATTTCCGAGCATGAGGAGTGTTTCTAAAATGAAAGCTCCTCGCACGCTGATGGAAGCTCGGATGCTGGTCCGAAGAAGGCTTGCTAAAAAAATGAACGTTTTCACTAACCCTCAACAGTCAAGATTTTGAGCCCCTTGCGATAGAGGAGCGAAAGGCACCCTAAAGCCAAGAGGCCCCAGAAGAGAAGAGACAGAGCCACATGGAGGGCCGCTGTGTAAGAAAAATCGATGGCGAGAGCGCTCCGCTCTCCTAAAATAGCTGGGAATGGCGTCCAATATGCGATATTTTGGATCCATAGGGGATAGACAGCAAGCGGCAGAATCAATCCTCCAAGGGCAAACAGAAGCTTTTCCCAAATCCAATTAAATGGGCTTACTTCTTGCAGCCAAAAAGCAGAAATGCCCACCAGCATTTGAAAGATGACACCTACTGCGCCGGCGAGGGCTCCCAAGGCAAGCAACAGAATGAGGATGCGGCCTTCGAATGGGAAGATGCCAATCCGCCACCAAGTAAATAAAAAGGCGACGGCTCCTAGGACGAGCAGATTTACGGTCAGCATCCCAAGCCCTTCGAAAAACATGCTCTTTAAATAAGAAATAGGCCTGGGGAGGAGATAGGCGAGTTTGCCGCTTCTTAGGTCTTGTTCCATACCGACATGAATCTCGGGAATAGAGATCAAAACCCACTCGTTGAGAGCGATGTACCACAATAGCTGATCCGGATGGAGATGAGCCGCCCCCATTTTGGCTGCAGCGATCTTCCAAAGATGGGCAAAGATCAGCAGGCAAGTGAGAAGGAAAAGGCTCAATCCTAACAATGCTTTAGAATTTTTTAGGCTTTGAATGACGGCGAGATTGAAGATAAAGAGATATTTAGAGACCATTAAGGGTTTCTTAGACATGGGCTGTCCCATAGAGAGTACGTATGATCTCTTCCATGGAAGGATCTTCGATCGTTACATCTTTCAGGCTGGTTTTTTTTAAGGTTTCTTGAATTACCCGATCGATGGATATTTTCTCCAGGTCTACCTCGCAGACAAAATGATGATCGGCATTTTCTAAAATTTTCACCCCGGCTAAATCTAAAGAGAACTGTTCGTCATCCGTTGCGAGGGTTAGGATTTTCTTTTTGAGATAAGTTTTTTTCAATTCTTTGAGGGTGCTGTCCAGAATGATGGAGCCTTGGTCGAGTATGATCACTCGCTCGCATACCTGCTCGATATCGGCAGTGTCATGCGACGTGAGAAACAAGGTGGTTCCATATTCTTTTGAGAGTCGATTTAAGAGTCCTCGAATTTTTAATTTTGCGTTGATGTCAAGGCCGATCGTGGGTTCATCGAGAAATAGAATTGCAGGTTTATGGAGAAGGCTTGCAACCAATTCACAACGCATCCGTTCTCCGAGAGAAAGTTGTCTGACTGGTTTATGGAAAAAAGGCCCGATTTCAAAGACATCGAGCAACTCTTTGAGCCGTTTGTCGTAGACAGGCCGTTCAATTTCATAGATTTTCGCTAACAAATCGAAGGTGTCAGAGGGAGGAAGATGATGCCAAAGCTGCGTTCTTTGCCCGAAGACCGTTCCGATCTTATAGCCAAGGGCATGCCGATCTTTCCAAGGCACGAATCCGAGAACCTTGATCCAACCGGAAGTAGGATAGAGAATACCGGTGAGCATCTTGATTGTGGTGGATTTTCCAGCGCCATTGGGACCAATGAATGCAACTCGTTCTCCCGCTTTAACGGAGAAGGATATTCCCTGAATCGCAGGAATTTCCTCTGTTTTTGAAAAACAAAGGCCCTTAATAGCTCCCCAAATACCAGGGAAAGTTTGCCGGATGACAAAGTTCTTGGATAGCTTTTCAGTTTGAATGACGTAGTTCATCCTGAATATAATAAGTGAAATAGTATTAATACCAAATATCAGAAATAACGTTGGGTTTGGCTACGTCAGCTCTGCAACAAATTTTTCGTCTTCACTCGTGCCTTGCCATGCTGGCAATGGTCACTCGTTCCAGACAAAAAATTTGTGCAGCTTCCTTGCCAAACCCAACGTTATTTCTGATATTTGGTATAAACAGAAAGATGGGGGAATGGAGGTTCAAAACCCGAACCAACATCGGATTAGCTAAAATTTTTGGTTGATGCAGAACAGGCTTGAAGCCAGCGTTTGAATAGAAAGGCTTCTAATTCGCAAACAGCTTCAATGAATGAAGGGGAGCAAGGAAGGGAACGCAACTCTTGTTCCATCTCTTGGAGATGCTCTTTTTCTTCTAAGAGGATAGATTGCACTTGAATTTTTGATCGGTGGTTTTTGAGGGCTGACTGGTAAATAGGATAGAGTTCTCCCGCGCGCAGTTCGATTGCATACGTGACCAGGACGTAGGCGAGCTCTTTGAGTTGGAAGGGCTCCACTCTCTGAGCTTTGAGATATCGGGAAATATTGAGATCGAGGGTGTTGAGATAATGATACGCTGCCCATCCTCCTAGAAGATGGGGGAGGCGGTAGTCTTCGTAAGAGGCTCCAATCCTAGCGAGCTGGGTCTTGAGGTAAAATGCATGGCGGAATTCTTCAGCGGCATGTTTGAGCATTGCTTCTTTGACTGCGGTTGGATGTTCGCAGGAAGCGATTTTACGAGCTCCGCAATTCTCAAAATAAGAGAGGGTGTTCAGCCAAAGTCCATGGAGATGAGGGCTAGATAGGACGCGATGGACGCAACTAGCGATTTCTTTTTCGAATGAGACAAAACCATTTACCATAACCATTCCTCCAAAGTGATTGCAATTGCAGAGTAAATTCTATGCAGCTCCTCAGGACTGATGCAGTAAGGAGGCAGCAGGTACAAAACATTTCCAAAAGGACGAAGCAGAATCCCCTTTTGGAGAAAAAATTCGAGGAGTCGATCCCGAAGGGGGTTATAGTAAGAGCGCTCGCCGATTTTATACTCGATGGTCAAAATGGTGCCGATCACTTCGCACCGGAGGAGAGTGGGATGGCTTCTCCATTTCTGCTGAAAGAGCCTATGCTCCTCTTCGATCCTGGCTCTAGCTGCTGTGCATTCCGGCTGTAAAAGAAGATCGAGGCTCGCGTTCGCTGCGGCGCAGGCGAGTGGATTTCCCGTATAGGAATGTCCATGCAGCAAGGCTTGAGAAAGAGTTGGACCCAAAAATGACTCGAAGAGGGACTCTTTGGCAATCGTCGCTCCAAGAGGAAGAAACCCCCCGCTAATCCCCTTGGAAAGGCAGATGATGTCGGGAGCCGCTTTGAGGCTGCCGCAAGAAAAAAGGACCCCTGTTCTTCCGAATCCCGTCATCACTTCATCGGCGATGGTGAGAATTCCTTGTTCCTCGCATTTTTGGATCATTCGATCTAACACCTCTCCCGAATGAAGCCGCATCATTCCTCCCCATCCTTGGATGAGCGGCTCGAATATAAAAGCCCCGACTTCGCCTGAGTCGATTGCCTTTTCAAATCGTTCCCACGATTCGTTTTCTTTTCCAAATATTGGAGGAGGAATTGAGGAGACTTCGAAGAGATAAGGCCAAAACGGGCGGTTGCAGAACGATTTTCCCGCTGCGGACATAGCGCCGAATGTGTCCCCATGGTATCCCCCTTCGAATGAGAGCAGTTTCTTTCTAGGATCTCCCGCCTGGAGCGCCATTTTCAATGCAGTTTCAACAGCCGTCGACCCGTTGTCGGAATAAAAGACGCGAGAGTATCCTGCGGGCAAAGCCGCCAGTAACCTTTCGGCTAAGAGGATGGCCTGCGGATGGGTGAATCCTGCAAACAGCACATGCTCCAACTCTTTTGCCTGCGCGCCGATTTTTTCGGCGATGTAAGGGTGGGCATGCCCATGCAAATTCACCCACCAGGAGGAAACAGCGTCCAAATAAGCATCTCCTTTCTCCGAGTAGAGATAGGATCCTTTGCCTTTCACGATCGCGATGGGCGGCGCAGCCGTTTGCGCTTGAGTGAAAGGGTGCCAGATGCACGCCTTGTCTCTCATAGCCCAAGAGCTGTGAGAAGGGACGGTTTCCATTCCTTCGCGATCCTCTGTACAAGTTTCGATGTAAGCTGCTTTTGCCATCCTAACCTCCCTAAACAACAGGCGCCGGCCCGTTTTAACAGCATCTCTTCCGTTGCTAAATCTCCCTCTCCATTGAAAATCACTCCCAAAAGAGGAAGCTTTCTCCATTTCATCGATTCGATAGTGAGGGAAAAATGGTTGAGGCTCCCCAAATAATGGCGATGAACCAATATCCAACGAGCTTTCCAGTGCATGGCGGCGTCTGCCCAAGTTTCCGTCTCATTCAGAGGAGTTAAGAGACCGCCGGTTCCTTCAATGATTAAAGGAGTGGGAAGAGGGGGAAGAAACAGATTCCGCGCTTCGATCCGAATCCCTTCTTTTTTTGCTGCCAAGTGCGGGGAACAGGGAGTAGAGAGGCAGAAGCTGGACGGGTACGAGCGCCCTTTCATCGAAAGCATTCCGTCTACCCAATCTTTGTCGGTTGGGAGTCCGCACTGCACCGGCTTCCAATAATAACCATTGAGCGCTTCCGTCAGGATGGCTGAGACGAGGGTCTTGCCTACTTCTGTGTTGATTCCGGCAACGATCATGCGGTTCAAAGAAAAGCCTCGATGAAGCGGTCGATTTCATTGTGTTGATTGAAGCTATGTAGGACAATCCGAAGGCACTCTTTTCTTCGAGCAGTTGTCGGAGGCATCATGGCTCGAACGTCAAACCCTTTGGTTTGCAGCTTGTTAGCAAGAGCGCGGATCTGTTCGATCCCGGAAATGAAGAGCGGCTGAATAGGGCTTTGGGTTCCGCAAATCGATGCCTTCCGGCAAAAATAGGCCATGAGATCTTTCAGGCGCATTTGATGAACTCCCGCTTCTTTCTTCAGCATTTCGTAGCTTGACTCGATCTGGGCCAGAGCGATTGGGGGGAGCGCTGTGGTATAAATCAGGGCCCTAGAAAAATTGATCAGGTATTCTTTGAGTTGGCGGCTTCCCACAACGCAAGCGCCGTGAGCTCCCAGCGCTTTGCTGAATGTGTGCACTCGGGCAAAAGTGAAAGGTTCCAATCCAAGTTGGACGGCTAATCCTTCTCCTTTGGGCCCATAAACGCCTGTTGCATGAGCTTCGTCGATGATGAGGCCTGCTCCATACCGCGTACAAAGAGAGGCGATCTCTCGAAGCGGGGCGAGGTCGCCGCTGATGGAATAAACGGATTCTGCCAGGACAAAAACGGGCGGGGCGGCTTTCTTGAGCCTGCCCTCTAAAGATTCCAGATCGTTATGTCTGAAAGGGAGGCTTTTTGCATCGGAAAGGCGCATTCCGTCGATCATGGAAGCGTGGATTTCAAGATCGAACAGAAACGTCGTATCCTTTGTGCCCAAGGCTGAAATCAGACCGAGATTGGCCGTGTATCCGCTATTGTAGATCAAACAGCTTTCAGCTCGGTGAAACCGGGCAATTTGTTCTTCGAGTCGTTCATAATAAGGGGTGTTGCCAGTCAAAAGGCGAGATCCTGTCGCCCCTGGGCATTGCTCTCGGCCCTTTTCGGCTATGTGGGAGCGCTTACCGAAACCGAAATAATCGTTGGAAGCTAGGTCGATCAAGCCTGCATGAGACTGTAGAGTTCTCAGCAGGCCTTGAGTTTTTCGTTTTTGGATTCGAACCTCGAGGGCGGCTGCGATCCTCATATGGCAGACCCAAACGCTGGCCGCGACGTTAATCCAAAAAGACGCAGCATTTTTTCATCTTCATCGAAATCGGGGTTCAACCGGGTTAACAGCTTTTCTCCTGAAAAAATCGAATTGGCTCCGGCTAAGAAACAGAGGGCCTGCTCTTCCAGGGAGCGTTCGAGCCGTCCGGCAGAAAGGCGAACCATTGCTTTCGGCATCGTGATCCGCGCTGTTGCAATCATCCGAAGCATGTCCCAAATAGGGATCGGCGGCCGATCTTGCAATGGCGTTCCTTGGACGGGGATCAGAAGATTGATCGGAACCGATCCCGGGTGGGGATTGCGGCTTGCCAGCGAATGGATGAGATTGACTCGGTCATCAATGCTCTCCCCCATGCCGATGATGCCGCCTGAACAGACGCTAATCCCAGCTTTTTCGACTGCATCCAAAGTTTTGAGCCGGTCTTCAAAACGGCGTGTGGTGATAATCGAAGAATAAAACTCCGGGGAAGTATCCAGATTGTGGTTATAGGCATATAGTCCGGCTTCCTTGAGGCGTCTGGCTTGGAATTCGGTCAGCATTCCTAGCGTGCAGCAAACTTCTACTCCCATATCGGCGATTTGCCGAATCGCCAGGAGCACTAAATCGAATTGAGCGTTGTCTCTGACAGAGCGCCAAGCCGCCCCTAAACAAACTCTCGTGGCTCCCTTGGCAATGGCTTGTTTCGCCAGGTTCACGATCTCTTTTTCTTCCATGAGAGGGGTCGGGCTTACATTGGTTCGATATCGAGCTGATTGAGGACAATATTTGCAATCTTCAGGGCACCCTCCTGTTTTAATGGAAATGAGGGAGCAGACTTGAACTTGGTTTGCAGGGTGGTGCAATCGATGGATGGCTGCAGATCGAATCATCAGCTCCAAAAGCGGGCCGTCATGAATCTCTCGAATCTCTTCCCGAGTCCAATCGCATCGTTCATCCATACTTATCCTTTTAAATATCAACGAGGATAATGGGGCTCGATCCCGCCTTCAAGTAGGAAAATTTTTTTAAAAACTAAAAATGCGTTTATAAAAACGGATATTCAGAGTATTCTTTTTATTTCTCTAGAGGCGTCCATAAAAAGACGGCAAATTTTATAAACTAAAAATTAGGTGAATTTTTTTATGTTGGAAGGGCTTTGCGGAAACAAAAATGTGCAAAAAGTTTTGCTGTTCCTTTTTGTGAATAGCAAATGTTACGGAGCTCAGCTTCAAAGAACGTTAAGAACTCCTCTGACATCTCTCCAAAATGCACTAGGCAGACTAGAGCAGGGGAAGGTGATCATCAGCTACTCTGAGGGTAAAACCAAGCTATATCAATTGAACCCTTCGTACCCCTTGCTCTCTGAACTGGAGCAGCTTTTAAAGAAAGCTTATACGCTTCTTTCTCCGCAGGAAAAAAAGCTGTATTCGCTATTCCAGCAGGACGCTCTTGAAAAGCGGATGCAAGAGCCGTTTCTTCTCGGTTTTTGGGAGAAACTCAAGTCGATTAAGCATATGACTCTCCACGCAAAATCGCGATCCATAGAAGAGACTGGATGGAACGGGAGGGGAAAAGGAGAGGTTCTTGTGTCAAAAGAGAGCGATACCGCTTTGTTCTTTCACGAGAAAGGGTCGTGGCACATGCGGCAAGATCAAAATATGACGTTCAGCAATACGTTTCGCTGGACGCTCGATAGAGAGGCGGGCATGATCTCTCTAGAGCGTTTGCGCTTGAGTTCCAACTGCCCCGTGTTTCTCTTCCACCTGGCTCCGACGGGCAGCAATCTTCTGGCTTCCGTCGAGTCCCATCTTTGCGAGGAAGACGCCTATTTCGCTCAGGTATTATGGGATCGCCATAGCATGCGCTTGAGCTGGCGGGTGATCGGACCGCAGAAAAACGAAGAAATGGATTACCATTATTCTTAAATCGGAAATTGACGATTTCATGCTTGCCCCAATCTGATATTACACTGGACTTTGTCCAGTTACAGAAGTAAACTCAAAATAGAGCCCCCAATGCAGATAACATCGTGGATTAAAAAAAGAGCGGCAATGCATGCAAACATTGCCGCAAGTAAGATATTCCCAAATGCTCATCTCTCTGTAGCAATGGCCGCACAAGATGGCTTTTGCATGGAACTCATCACTTCGCCAACGCTTTGCTTTATGGCCTGCTAACGCTGTGTGGCAGTCATAGCAGGCAAAGTAATGATTGCAGCACTTGAACTTGACTGCAATGATGTCCACACTACTTGCGTAGTGTCTACAGCCAGTCCGTTCATTTAGATCTATTCCGAAGACGGGCCAAACTGGACTTTGTCCATTTCTCGCCACTGGGCGCCTGGGCCATTTGCCCCGCAGCGAATGAATTTTATTTAGGTGGGTTAAATAACCCACCTGCATAAAATTCACTCTACTGCAGGTCAAATATCCAGAGGCGCGCAGCGCCGATAAATGGACAAAGTCCAGCCAAATAGACTTTTTTAGTTCAATACGCTGCATTTTTTTTCTAATTCTTTCGCAAAGACAGCTGAAAATTCTGTAGAACGTTGAATGCTCTCTCTTAAATGGCGATCATCTGTAACTGCCACGCCATCGGTATTTTTCAAGACGACATGTTCAGGACTTCCATGAACACCTCGAGAACTCCAACGTTCCATAATCGGCTTTACTGTTTCAAACACATGTTCCTTCACCTTCTTCAGGGTTTTTTCCCCTTGAGGATCGAGAGATGTTTCCGACGGGACCTCGATCTCTATTTTCCCCAGTTCGTATTCCATCTTCATCTGGGAAATGGTTGGTAAATGAACAGATATTTTTCCTGTCATAATTGTTTTTCCTTAATTTGTTTGGTTCTTAAAAAATTTAATTATTGATGTTACAACAAACATCTTTGCCACTTCGCTAATAAAAAAGGGAAAGAATCCCAATTTCAAACAATTTTCCATTCCTACGAATTGCGCTAACCACAGAGATCCGATGCCCATTTGGAGAACGATCGAAGCGAATAGAATGCAGCCGATTCTTAGCAGGCTGTCGTCTTGTTTTTTTTCTAAAAACCAGCCGACAAAAAAGGCTTGTACGACATGGCCGATCAAGTAGCCTCCTGTCGGCCCAACTAAATGGAGCGCTCCGGAAGCTCCTCCTGCCCATACGGGAAGTCCTAGACATCCTTCGATGAGACAACACAATAGAGCAATCGTTCCTTTACGCTTGCCCAAAAGGGTTCCTGCCAGCATGGCTACTGATGTCTGGATTGTGAAAGGGACAGGAGTAAAATAAAGAGGAATCTTGACTTGCGCGAAGATCCCCATGAGACATGAGGCCAAAATGACCTGCATCCAGGAAGGCAGCGATGCGAGTGCCGCTTTCGACTGGTTAATCTTCATAGTTACTGTTGTCATAAATCTCCTTGATTCACGAAAAATGCTTTCACTTATCCACGAAGTCGAGCCCGCCTTCAAGTGGGAAAATTTTTTTAAAAACTAAAAATGCGTTTATAAAAACGGATATTCAGGGGTATTCTTGTTGTTTCTCTAGTAGAGTCCATAAAAAGACAACAAATTTTATAAACTAAAAATTAGGTTAATTTTTTTATATTGGAAGGGCTTTGCGGAAACAAAAATGTGCAAAAAGTTTTGCTGTTCCTGTTTGTGAATAGCAAATGTTGCGGAGCTCAGCTTCAAAGAACGTTAAGAACTCCTCTGACATCTCTCCAAAATGCGCTAGGCAGACTGGAGCAGGGGAAGGCGAACGCAAATCCATTCGTATTGCATGAATACGGATGGATTTGCGTAGCCTGCGGTCGATCGATTCTAGCTAGCTTTCACGCGAAATTTTCTTAACTGTGTACTAGAATCGACGTACGCAGGGTAGATTTCGATGGCAAGCTTGGAGCGGATGTTTCCTGCCGAGGCTTTTTCCACCATCGCATATTTCTTGAAAATTAAGGAAGGAATGCTCATTTATAAAGAGATAGAATCTCGAAAAAAAAGAGTGAATTCCTGAAGAAAATCAGATTCGCAATTGGCTTCCTCGCCATAGCGAGCGCGGCAATTGCTATCTTTTTTGTTCTGAGAAGCGACATCGCTTTGCTCACTCATCCTAAAGGCATCGTTGCGCGCAGTGAATTGGAGCTCATCGCTGCGATCCTGTTTCACTTGCTGATCATTATCGTCCCGACTTTTGTCCTCTTATTCGTAACGTTAGGGAGGACTCAGTCTAAACACTCAAAATACGATCCGGAAACATCTCACGGAGTTTTGGGAGGATGGATGCTTTGGACGATCCCAGCGGTCGTCGTTGTCTCGATGTCATTCATCACCTGGCATGCTACCCACAAGCTAGACCCTTATCGGCCCCTTCAAAGCGAAATGAAGCCCCTCGCGATCCAGGTGGTGGCTCTCGATTGGAAGTGGTTATTTATTTATCCGGAGCAAGGGATTGCCGCAGTGAACTTTGTCCAATTTCCAGCGGGCAGGCCGATCCACTTCCTCCTCTCGGCAGATGGCTCTCCGATGAACTCTTTTTGGATTCCGCAACTGAGTGGACAAATCTACTCCATGACGGGAATGACGACCTCGCTCCATTTGATGGCTGACGGACCGGGTAAGTACACAGGCAGAGCTGCGGAGATCAATGGAGAAGGATATGCGGATATGACCTTTGTCGCGCAATCGACTTCCCCCTCCGATTTTGAAGATTGGGTTGCGGCTGTGAAACAGTCTCCTCTGCAGCTAACGGAGACTGTTTATAAGGAACTTGTTAAACCTTCAATCAACCATCCGACTCTATTCTATTCATCCGTGGAAAACGATTTATTCAATAAAATTGTTATGAAATACATGCATCCTATGGCAACGCTATGGAAAATTTCTTGTTTGGAAAATTGAGTTTAAAGGCATTGCCTCATCATTGGTACACGATTGGAGCGACGGTCACGATCGCGATCATGGCTCTTGCCATTGCGATCATTCTGACGAAAACGAAACGGTGGCGTTGGCTTTGGAAAGAATGGCTAACATCGACGGATCCTAAAAAGATTGGCACTATGTACATGATCTTCGCATCGGTCATGTTCTTTCGTGGAATTTTAGATGCGGGGATGTTATGGCTGCAACAGTCCATCGCAGCGGATTCTCAAGGATATCTCACCGCAACTCATTTTCAGGAAATTTTTACTTCGCATGGCGACATCATGGTGTTTTTCGTGACCATGGGATTTTTCTTCGGGCTCATGAATTGGATAATCCCGCTTCAAATCGGAGCTCGCGATCTGGCATTTCCCTTCTTGAATTCACTCGGTTTCTGGCTCACGGTCGCGGGCGGGGGGCTCATTAATTTATTTTTCATCATTGGGGGACATTTTGCCAATACAGGCTGGCTTGCGATCGTTCCCTTATCCGAGTTGGAATTCAACCCGGATGCCGGAGTGGATTATTTGATTTGGAGTTTACAGTTGTCCGGACTGGGCAGCCTGCTTGCCGGAATCAACTTTATCGTAACGATCATCAAAAAACGGGCTCCGGGGATGACCCTGATGAAAATGCCGCTATTCGTCTGGACTTCCCTTTGCGCCATGGTTCTGATTATCTCGGCATTTCCTGTGCTTACCGCAACTACATTTCTCCTCTGGCTTGATCGTTTTTTAGACTTCCGGATCTTCACAACGGGATTCGGAGGGAATCAAATGATGTATTTCAACCTCATATGGATGTGGGGCCACCCCGAGGTGTATATTTTGGTCTTGCCCTCATTTGGGATGTTCTCGGAGATCGTAGCCACCTTTTCGCAAAGAAAGGTATTCGGATATACATCGATGGTGTGCGCAGCCATTGCCATCACCCTTCTCTCTTTTATGGTCTGGCTGCATCATTTTTATACGATGGGTTCTGGCGCGGACGTGAATTCTTTCTTTGCCATTATGACGTTGCTCATTGCCATTCCATCGGGAGTCCAAGTATTCAACTGGATCCTTACGATGTATCATGGGAAGGTGATTTTCGCTTCTCCCATGTATTGGTTTGTCGGCTTTCTCAGTATATTCATGGTGGGAGGCATGGCTGGAGTGCTCCTGGCAACCCCTCCCATTGATTTTCAAGTCCATAATAGTTTGTTTCTGGTTGCCCATTTCCATACGATGATCGTCGGTGTGGCTCTTTTCGGAATCTTTGCGGGCGTTACGTACTGGTTCCCCAAGATCTGGGGATTTACACTCGACGAACGTTTGGATAAGCGCGCTTTCTGGTTCTGGCTGATCGGATTTTATGTCTCTTTCATTCCGCTCTATCTTTTAGGATTCCTGGGAGCTCCGAGACGGCTCGACCACTATGCGGCTTCGACCGGTTGGCAGCCATTTTATATCTTTGCATCTGTGGGATTTGTCATTATTTTATGCGGGATCGCCACACAAGTGTTTCTGATCATCGTAAGCATAAAAAAAAGAAAACGGAACTTGGATACGACGGGAGATCCTTGGAATGGAAGGACTTTGGAATGGTCGACCGCCTCTCCTCCGTCTTTTTATAATTATGCGGTGATTCCTTCTGTGACGAGCCGCGACGAATTTTGGCACATGAAAAACAGCCGCCGCAAACCACAAAAAAAACACTACGAAGATATTGTTTTGCCCAAAAACACAGGGATGGGGATTTATATATCCGCCTTTGCGTTCGTTGTTGGTTTTTCTCTTGTCTGGCACATTCTCTGGCTTGCCGCTCTCGGCAGCATAGGGGTCATCGCTTGCGTTATCATCCTTTCGTTCGATGAAGAAATGGAATATGAGCTAACCGCCGCGCAAATCGAACGGATGGAAACATCGAAGGCGAGGGGATAAGAGGGTGTCTGCAAAAACTCGGCCAAGATCTAAGACTGACGCATCGTTCATGGACGACACAAAAGTCTTCGGTTTCTGGATTTATTTAATGACCGATCTGGTGATTTTTTCTGTTCTTTTCGCTACTTTCGTCGTCCTGCGCAATAGTACGTTTGGAGGGCCTTCTGCCTCGGAGCTTTTTGAGCTGCCTACCGTGTTTGCGGAGACGTTCATACTCCTTACAAGTAGCTTTACGTGTTCTCTTGCAACTCTTGCGGTTCATCGGGAACAAAAGAAACCCGCAATTTATTGGTTTGCAGCTACTTTCCTCCTAGGAGCAGCTTTCCTCTATCTTGAAATCACAGAATTTTCCCAGTTTATTTCCCAAGGGGCAGGCCCGCAGCGAAGCGCTTTTCTCTCGTCGTTTTTCATACTAGTGGGTACACATGGATTTCACATTTCACTAGGATTATTATGGATGCTCGTGGCCATGTTTCGCATTGGATTGCGCCCATTTGTGATTTCGAGCGTTTCACGAATTATGCGGATGGCATTCTTTTGGCATTTTCTGGATGTCGTGTGGATCTTTATATTTTCCGTTGTTTACGCGATGGGGCTTTTGTTGTGAAAGGGACGTATAACACGCTTACATCGCGAGTCATCGGATTTGTGGCTTCGCTTGTATTCACCTTTACAGCATTTTTGCTTGTCGCTCGTCCTTATTTATTTCATTTAGAAATGAATACTGTGATCCTGATTATTTTAATTCTAGCGGTTCTCCAAGGAATGGCTCAGGCTATATTTTTCTTACATGTGTTGAGCGAAAGAGGAACGCGCTGGAATTTATTTGTATTTGCTTCGACTATTTCAATTATTATCGTAATTGTAGTCTTTTCGATCTGGATAATGAATCATCTGAATTATAATATGATGCATTATTAAGAGTCTGCCTCCGACGGAGGCAGACTCTATCTATGTTTAGGCGCTTTTCCGTTTGCTAGCTTTTTCGTTTCATAGTGTTTAAATCGTTATGGCAATGCATCCAGGCGCGGATCGTGAATTTGCTTAGAGATCCGCTTCTAAACTTCACGGTGTGTCAGTGAACATATTGCACTGACTATGTCTGAGGAAGTGACGTTATAGATGCTCGCCGCATACGCTGCTCCAAAGCTTACTATCGCTCCAGGACCGAATTGGACCGCTCCTTGCCGAACAGCTTGAATGCCAATCTCGAAATGCCTCGCAGAAAGCGAATTGTAATAAGAGTTTCGACTGTACTTCATGTAGTAGCTAATCAAAAACTGGAGAGATCCAATGACTAAATTTGTAGCGCCTTTCAGTTCCGTGACCATTGGAAAATAGGGGGAAGGCTGACGCAACTGATTTGCAAAATTTCTGAATGTCACAACTGCCATTGAATCCTCGTGGGTTTTGTTAAGACGCAAAGCTTGTATCATGTAAATAATATTGATCGCAAAGGAAAAAATTGGGAAGCCGAGATGCATGTTGGACGTGTTTTTTAGATCCTTTTCTTCCGGCAAAAAATCAAGGTTCCAATTCCAATGATAAAAATGGCAGCGCCGATGCCGCGAAGCCAATTGGCTGTCACCTGTGAGGCAGCTACTTTTTGCCCTGTTTGACTCAGCATCTTCTGCTTGGCTTCGGCTTGCCTGGTTCTCACAATTCTCCGGACAGGCCCAAGCGTGGGTCTTCTCTGGCCTGTCGCTTCAGCCTGGGCGATTCTTCCTTTGTCGAAAGTAGCTTTGCTGGACATATAGCTCCCGTAAGCGAATAGAGAGACGCCTAGAACGGACAATGTGATGCCAATAATAATTACCTTTTTCATACTCGAGTTCCTCTTGGCTATATACCCTTCTTAGTATTACTGACCATTTACCGAAATGAGAAATAGATAGCAAAGATATACTCCTTCCACTTGAACAATTGAGTTTGGGCAGCCTCCTTGCATTTTTGAATCTGGACAAAAAAAATGAGAATAGTTACACCGAGCCCGCTTATCTTGAGTGAATTTTGTTGAGCATCTTTTTGACTCCAGCGCATTGCTCGATCTTGTTAACATTGTGCAAGTTGATCTCGATCTCCGCAACGCTACTGGAGCCAAAAACCTGCTGTCAAAATTCACACAACCTAAGTGGGCGCGGTATAGTTTTCACATTCATAGCAGGGGAGTTTGAAAAATGATGAGCAATTTAAGCATTGTCAGAGGCATGTTTTGTGCTTTTTGTTGCTTATATTTGGTGGCAAATGACGTTCAGGGGACAGAATCTTCTCTATCTAAATCAGTTGAATGGGCTCGGATCTATGCTGAGATTCGAGGGTCTCTTACTACCGATCAAATCTATGCAATTCTTGATCGCGGGATTGAGTTGGCGTCGCGCACGGATCTGGCCAATACGCTTGCGGATGGCGGAACGGCTTTTTTTCCTCATTGTGATATTCGAGAATGCGGAGATCAAGTTGCTGCTGTTGTCCATGCAAGTCTGCAAGCTTGCGCAAATACCGGTAAAGACCAAATTTTGTTAATAGGCGTGATGCATCCGCTGACTAAGACTCTTCAAGATGCCTGGTTGAGAGAAAAGGAAGGGAATATTTTCAATGACCCGTGCTGTGGAATTTTTGGCCCAGGGCTTCCCAATGAAGAGCTTCTTTGCAAAGAATTCTCATTGGATAGTTTTGTGTTCTTACTTGAACAAGCCGCAAAGAGAGAGGGAATAAAGGCTCCCAATGTAGTCATGCGTTATCCTAATCTAGTTCCTAGACAGCCAGAATTTCTCCCAGGCATTGAGGAATTGAAGCAATTAGCCGCAAAATCCATTGTTGTTGCTACAGGAGATCTTTGTCATCATGGGACAGCTTATGTCTCTTCTGGACAAGTTTCGGATGGCATAGAAGAAAAGATTCCTATTTCCCAAGCAGCGCATAGATACGCCTATCAGACAATCAAAGAAAATTTGCATCTCTTGGCGGGTCATGATTTGCTTGCATATCGGAAGTATTGCTTCAAGACCTTCAGCGATACAAGTGAAGTAGGTCAAGTGCTCCGCTTTCTCCTAGGTCCGCTTGAAGGACGTATTCGAGATCTCAGGTTGGTCGATGTATCGGAATATTTTCCTGACAAGCCTCAACTGAATTGGGTTGCCGCAACTCTCGTTGAATTGAAATCCAAGAAATCACTGTAGGCATCCTCAAAAGACTCACTCAGTCTCGCGAATAAAAAAACTTTTCTGTATGTAGAACATTTATGCAATTTTTACTCGCTTCTCCTGTTTGGATTTTCTCTTGCCTCCTCGTCGTTATTCCAACGATCCTTGTCTCGCTGGTCATTCTTTGGCTCGTCCGGAAAAGCATCATTGGCGTCCTCTATAGCGTGATCTTGGGATTCATGGTCATCAACGTCCAAACCCGCTACAACCAGGCGGAAGAAACGATCCATACGGAAGTGACCATGCTCTCCGATTTGTACCGTGACGCCGATTTTTTGCCTCTCAAGAGCCGTGTCCCCATCCGATCGGCCTTGCGCACCTATGTCGATTACGTCATCCATGTCGAATGGAAACTTCCAAGCAGCGAAACAACCCGTCGAGGATCGCAAAAAATCCTACGGGAACTTTGGAACAGATATTACTCAGTCGACCTGCAAGATGAAAAGGTGCGGATCTGGTATGAGCAGACGATTTCGAAATTGGACCAATTGATGAACGCCCGCCTTGCAAGACAATTCAGCTCCAAAGAACATTTGGGAGGAATGATGTGGAGCCTCCTTCTGATTGGCGCCATGATCACAATTGGATTCATGTTTTTCTTTGGCCTAGAGAATATGCGAAGCCAAATGTTGATGACAGCTCTTCTAGCTGGCTATCTCTCTTTCATACTCTATTTAGTCTTCACTCTCGATCATGTTTTCAAAGGTCCCAAGGCAATACAACCTGTGGCCTTTAAGCAAGTCCTCGTTACCTTCGATCAATGGGATCCAGCCATCGAATAATGTTTGCTAGAAAAGAAAACCCCCGTCAATACAACCTGAAAAAACCGGGTTTTTGACGGGGATTGTTTTACATTGGCTTAGGCGCTGCGCTCCCTCGCCTTAAGGAAGCGCAGTCGGTGCCGATCATTTAATTTCCGATGGCAGCATTTGCACGGTCAACTACGTTCGTGACCGTCTCGCAAGGAGACCCGCCGCCTGATACGGTGGCTGTAGATATGAGCGAAGAGGGGGCCGTATCCGCTATTTCCACATGTAATTGTATTGCCGGATACTTAGAACCGGGGTGCAGTAGATGACTGTGCGTGAAAGAAAGCGCGCTGTGGTTAAAACTCCATCCTTCGCCAGTGAAAGAACTATAGGTGACGCCGCTAGGAAGGTTAATCGTTACGGTTACAGGGTGCGTGGTCGAAGCATTGCCTGAATTCGATACGACAATCTCGTAGGTGCCGGTTTTCCCTTGGGTGAAAGGAGCTTCGTTCTGGAAAAGAATGTGGCAATGAGGCGCTGTTATGGAAAACGAATTCCCACTCGTCAAGTTTGTATATAAATTGGCTCCGTTGAAAGAACCCCATCCAGAGGCGTTATCATAACCCTTTGATGCGTGATAAAATAGGTTGTTGCCTATTGTTATATCATGAAAATCAGTTGTATAGGCCGCTCCGGTTCCAATGGCATAAATTTTAGGGTTCGCAAATCCTAATGCCGGCTTATTGGCAGCCGTCAGCTCTTGATTCACGCAAGCAGTAAAAGCAGCCCAGAGAGGCGCTGCGCAACTTGTGCCGCCAAAGATCTGCCATTTGCCATCAAAGTAAATCGCATAGCCTGTATCTGGATCTGCATCCAGCGCCACATCGGGAACGTTGCGTTTGGATTTTGAATATACTGTGGACACATTGGTTTGCCACGATGGAATAGGCCAAACAGCGCTGACACCGCCTCCAGCGGCTCCGTTGCCCAGACCATTATTCCATACGGATTCGGTCAGATAAGCGCCGGTCGATGTATTGACTTTCAGGCTAGTCCCTCCTACGCCTACGACGTAAGGTTGAGAAGCGGGATCATCCACTATGAGAGACTTATTATGGGGGTAATCGTCATAGGCTCCGCTATCGCCAGCGGCAGCATAAATCGTCTGCCCCTGCGCTGCCATCTGTTTGAAAATTGCATTCTCAGCGTGAAGATATTGAGTGTTCACCGTATCTTCACCCGATCCCCAAGAAGTGCTTACTTGTTTGGCATGATTATCTGTGGCAATCCGATTATATGTATCCAGAACTCCTTGATTCGAGTTTGGCCCCTCGTAAACGTAAATTTCACTTTCAGGAGCTAGTGCGATCGCAAGTTCGATGTCGAGAGTGACTTCTGCATCGATCCCGCTTGAGCTCCCTCCGGATACTAAGATATTTTTCAATTTAGGGGATGGCAATCCAAAATGTTGGGTGTAGGTATTGATATCGCTGGCTTGATAGCTTGCAAGCTCGAAGAGAGCGATAATCTGCTTGGAGCCATTTGTCGTCACGCCTGAGAGGTTATACGCCGTTTTAATGTCTTTAGGAGCGAAACCGCCTCCAGGACCAGAAGGAAATGCTTGGGATGCATCGAGAGACGAAGGGCTCGTTTCCTTGCGATGGTGGTAAGAATGCCATTGTGCATAGCTATCTAGACCCACTACTCCGCTAACAACGGAAGCCAAGGAAGTATGCACCTCAGGGTTCTTACTTGGAGCATAGAATTGCCGGCCTTCAGGCAGCACATACTGATGTAGCAAGAGATTAAAAGCCGCTTCGATCGCCTGTGTCGGACCGCTAACATGGAGCAGCGTGCGATTGGCATGCGTGTCCTGAACCGTCAACCCTAGGCTGTTGGCATAAGCCACGACTTTATCATAATCTTCCTGGAAGGGAGCAAATCGCTCGATAAATTCTTCTGAAGTAAGATGTTTGCCATAATGTTCATGATCGGCCGGATCTTGAATGCGTTCTAGCAAATCATCCAGTTCTTTCTGATTTCTCAGAGGCAAAACGAAACTCACATGAATCTCTTGGTTCGGATCAAGGGGATGCATCAGAGTTGCTTTGTTCACTCCCTTGGTCGGAACATGATCTACGAGCTCTACAAAATCGTTAGAAGTCGCTGCGCCGACGTGTAGGCTGAACGCCAGCATTGGGCACATAAGATATTTAAAGCTGCTGAAGAGGCGGTTTTTCATAAAGATCCTCCAAAAGTTTGGTTTCGAAGACATAGTATGAAAAAAAAATTATCATTCAAATATTTTTTTGATTTGGAGTTCTTAACAAGGATTTTGGGAGTAAAGAGGAGGGGGAGCAGAAAAAAAGCACTCTCGGTTCA
>JABDHH010000017.1 GCA_013285585.1 Chlamydiota bacterium | reverse complement strand
GACGATATTTTGGCTGTGATTGAAGCTGTTGAGGAAGACGATCTAGATGGCAGGTGTACCTCTGAATAAGATGAAGAGAGGAAACAATCCGAAACAGACGAACATTCAAAATAGGTTCAGGCGAAGGCGTGATTTGGTACAAGCATTCTCGCTCGTTCTTCGGAAGCGGATTTCAGCGCTGCCTTTGTAGGGAGTATGTTTCTATGAATCCTTGGGACACTGATGGGACAGCTGTGGTCAACTTTCCTCCTCCCCTGTGATAACTTTTGGAATTTTACATTGATCGATCCTTGTCCTATAAGCTCCAGGCAAAAGACAGCTAAGAAAAAACAATCGGCTTGGAATTTTTCTCTTGAAAGGCGATCGATAAGTCGACGCTTTGATTTTGCCCCGCGAGAAATTCTTGTACGATTTTCAACGCCAATTCAGGATGGTTGCATTCGCTTGAAAGATGGGCTAAATGGACGTGCTTCAGGCCGGGATGAAACACCGACGCTAAAAGAATCGCGCAGTCTTCATTCGAAAGATGCCCTTGCTTGCTGAGCACTCTTTGCTTGTAGATCGAGGGACGGCTGCTTGCATGGACCATCGATGGCTGGTGGTTGGCTTCCAAGTAGAGGTAATCGCAACGCTCGAGCTGCTTCTTGACAAGCGATGTAGCGTAACCCAAGTCCGTGCAGAATCCCAATTTCATTGAATCGGTCCGGATTGTAAATGCGACCGGATCGAGCGTATCGTGAGGGACGCTGAATGGGTTGATCTCGAGGCCTTCGAATTCGAACGGTTCTCCAGTCGTGAAAATTTTGAAGCGAGGCCGGATTTTTAATGCCGCGCAAATTCCTTTTGCAGTTTCCGCATTTGAAAAAATCGGGATCTTAAGTTTTGCCGCCAAGGTCCCGAGCCCTTGGATGTGATCGGTATGTTCATGTGTGATTAAAATGGCTGCAATCGACTGGCTATCGACATCGATAGCCGATAGCCTTTTTTCAATCGCAGAAGCGCTGATCCCAGCATCGATCAAAATCCGCGTCCGTTCCGTGCCGAGAAAAATCGCATTCCCTTTCGATCCCGATGCAAGAGGACAAAACCCGTTCATGGGAACTCAGTTTAGACTTGGTTTTGCTTAAAAGCAAAATATTTTTTACGTGGATTCTACACTCAAAAAATTGTTAAACAAAAATTTTCACTTTGAAAAATTAATCTCTTCATTTAAAGAATGAAATTAAGAGGGTGTCTACAAAGTCAGCTTCTGTCGATTTTTCGGTTCTTTTGAGCCGATTTTCGATTCAATTTTTTGGGGGATTATCACAACATATATGCCCCCAAAGCTTTGAAGTCGAAAAGCGGCCAAAATAATCCAAAAAAGCGACGAAGTCTCACTTTGTAGACACCCTCTAAGCGCTGAACAAGGAAACCGTTATGGCAGCCGAAGAAATTTTGTTGGAGATCGATGCGACGTTGGATCGTCTAATCCGGAATGCGGAAGCGATAGCTGGCGCCGATATTGAGGATCTTTCCCTCATGGAGCTGGAGGCCTTTCAGAAAACGCAAGAGAGCCTCATTCAGCATTTGCTGCATACGGATCAGCGGCTGGAGGCACACAGGAAAAATCTTCCGGGTTTGGATAAAAGGTCGGCGAGTTATAAAATTTCAGAAAAACGAGCAAAATTTGAAAAACTAAAATCGTCTTATCATAAAAATGTCTCAGAAACGATAGAAAAAAAGCTGCCGATCCTATCGAAGCGGCGAAGCAAGCGGTTCCTCGCAATCCAGTAGAGTACAGCTGCCCATTCAATAGAGTGCAAGAGAACGGAGAGCGTCTTCGAGGTCTTTGACTTTCGGCAATACTTCTTCTTCGAGGTCTTTGCAATACGGCACGGGACAATCCTTTCCCGCAATGCGGCGGACAGGCGCATCTAAGAAAAGAAACGCCTCTTCCGCTACGCGAGCGGCCAATTCGGCGCCGAACCCACAGTTGCGGGGCGCCTCATGGACGACGAGAAACTTGCCGGTTTTCTTGATCGAGGCAAGGAGAGAGGCAAAATCGAGCGGAACGAGTGTGCGAAGATCGATCACTTCGACTGAGCTTCCCTCTTTGGAAAGCGTATCGGCAGCTTCCACTGCCATCAAGACCCCCATGCCCCAAGCCGCGACAGTGACATCGGTCCCTTCTCGCACAATCGCCGCCTGTCCGAATGGGAGCAGCTCCTCCGGCCCCGGCTCAGGTCGGGCGCAAAAGAGACGCTGTCGATAGAGAGCCTTATGCTCGAGAAAAATGACGGGATTCGGATCGCGGATCGCCGTCTTCAAAAGGCGCTTCGCATCGGCTGCATTGCTCGGAACCACTACTTTTAGGCCCGGGCAATGAGAAAGATAAGCTTCGGTACTCTGAGAATGATAAGGCCCGCCCTGAATATACCCGCCATAAGGCATTCGGATCACGACCGGGCAATTCCACATTCCGTTGGAGCGGTAATACATGCTAGAAAGTTCGTTGAACAGTTGGTTCATCCCAGTCCAGGCGTAGTCTGCGAACTGGATTTCGGCCAGGGGTTTATGAAAGCCATCAAAAGATAGCCCCGTTGCAATCGCTACGATGGTCGATTCGGCAAGAGGGGTATTGAAACAGCGGTTTTCAGTAAATCGGTCGGTCAGCGTGCGCGTGATGCCGAAAACTCCCCCTTTCCCCTTTGCGACATCTTGTCCAAAAACGATCACCCCCGGGTCGCGCTCCATCTCTTCGATGAGAGCATGATTGAGCGCATCCATCAAGACGATGGCTTCCCCTTCCACTCGGTCGGTATGTGTACCGCGTTCCGTATTCTCGCAACCATCTAGCGCACAGGTAGTCATGGGAATGTACGGTTTGAAGACCTTTTCAGCAGCGGACGCGCGGGAAGGAAATGGCAATTTGTCGGCGGACAAAGCCGCCTTTTCGATCATCTCGAAATGGCGCCTCTGAAGTTCTTCGAGCTCTTCCAGATCGAGATATCCTTGGTCGAGAAGCCATTGTTCGAAACGAGGGATCGGATCACGGAGCTTGTCGGTGGATCGGAGGGTTTCGCACTGGTATTTTTTCGGGTCGTCGCTGCTGCTATGCGGCCCAAGGCGGGGAACTTGCGCGACGACTAGGCTCGGTCCGCAACCAGAACGGGCCTTCGCAACGGCTTGTTGGAGCGCTTTGGCGGTTTCCACATAATCTGTGCCATCAATCTCGAAAACGGCCAGCCCTTCATACCCGCGGGCCATTTTTGCGATCGTTCCTCCCGCTGTCTGTTCTGCGACCGGCATGGAAATCGCCCACCCATTGTCCTGAATTACGACAATCAAAGGAAGATTGTGAAGGCATGCGAAATTGAGAGTCTCATGAAAATCTCCTTGAGATGTCGCGCCATCTCCTGCCGAAACATAGACAACTTCTTCCGCTTTTCGCAAAACGGCCGATTTGGCGGTGCCCGCGGATTGGAGAAGCTGCGAACCTACAACGCTGGATTGGCAAGGAATTCGCAAATCGAGCTGAGAAAAATGCTCCGGCATCATCCTGCCGCCCGAATGATTCTCGATATCGCGAGCTAAAAAAGCAGCGAGGAGGTCGACTATCGAACAACCGAGACCGATGGCGAAAGCCCTGTCGCGGTAATAGGGAAATCCCCAGTCCGTTCCGGGAAGTAGGGAAAGAGCTGAAACCGCCCCGATCAACTCATGGCCGGAGACAGAAAGGTGAAAGGTCGCACCCTTGTTCTGCCTGACAAGCTTCGCCATCTTGTCATCCATAAACCGGGTCAAATGGAGCACCTTGAGGACGCGCAGAACTCGCTCGCGCGAATAAAGGCTTCCTTCAATTAAATCCTCTAACAAAGCTTCGTTTTGTATTGTCATGCAGGACATGATAATCGAAGAAAGATTAAAATTTTAGCTAAATATTACTTATTCTTCTTTGTTTTAATTTGAGACACTTTTTTGATGGCGAAACGTCGTCTCCGCTGCGGCACAAACTCCTCAGCTTGCTCCTCTTTGCGCGGGCGCCCTCTTTTTTTCGGAAGGACGCCGCCAATCGCCGCGTCCATCTTCGGAGATGCCGCTTCGGAGACTTCCACCGTTTCTTTAAATTTTGGCTTGAAGAATGGGGTAAAAGGTTTTTTGACTCCTTTTTCTATGCCAAAAAATTTCTCCGCGCCGGCCAAGCGATTCGAAAGATGGCGGAGCGATTCGAGACGCTGGGAGAGAGCCTCGAGCTTCTCGTCAACTTTGAGCCGAGGGCTGCCCCGCAGCGATGCAAGGAGATGTTCTTCGGTCTCGAATTTTGCCGAAAACGTGACGGAAGAGGCTGAAGTGATATCGGGAATGTATAAGAAAAGGCGGCAGGCGTTGGGAACTTGAGTGTAGATATCCACAGTCATCTGAGGCTCCAGTTCGATCTTCGCCACTTGCTTGGGCGGACGGCCCCTTTTCGGCCGCGGGTTGAGGGCCTCATTCGAGTAGTAAGTTCTCGCCTTTGCTGCGAGAGCATCGCGAGCCGTTGCAATATCTTTGGAGACTTTCGCCTCAAAAAGGGAACGCTTCATCTTTTCTACCACATTTTTCGTAAGGTCCAAATCTTCTTCGAAGACAAACTGAACGCTGTGCTGCCTGAGCCATTCGATGATCCGGATCCGGAATCGTTCCTGGTAGTAGATCTGCCATTTCTCGAGTTCTGTGAGGTGGTCATAGATGAATTCAAGAAAATTTTCCCTAGAATCTTTAGCACCGATCAAATCGAGCAGCTTTTCCTTCGTGTCGATATCGTAGACTTTCTCATGGACGAATCCCTCCATGAATTTCTTCGCTTCATAAAAAGTCATCTTGGGAATGAGGCAATAGCGGTCGACATTGACAAGCAATTCTTTTTCCAAAGCTTCCAATTCCTCGACCCCTTTATCAAGATCTGCATAGATGAGGAATCCTTCGACCTTATCCATGTAGAAGTCCCTCTCATCGTCCGATTTCGCAAATGCGTCCATGAGGCGGTGATAACGGAGGATCAAGGGATTTTTTGCGACTGGGTATTTCATGTTCTAACCTTACAAGCCTTTATTCAACGACAGCCTCTCACGGAGGAGATCATAACAAAGGGAAAATCGGAATTCCATCTGTTTTTTTTAGTCACGATGATTTATACTACAACCCGCTAGAAATTTTGATTTGGACCCACGAAAGAAAGCTCGCGCGAATTGGCGATCGTGGTCAATATTTTTCAACGAGGATGCATGCTCGACATCAAAGAACTTCGCAAAGACCCCACAGCCTTTGAGGCAAAAATCAAAACCAAGAGTCCCGAGATCGATATCAGCCCGATCTTGACCCTAGACGAAAGGATCCGGGCATTGAAGACGGAGGCGGAAGAACTCAAATCGAAGCGGAACCAATCCTCGAAAGAGATCGGCTACCGGAAACAAAAGGGAGAGGACATCGCCTCTTTTATGGCTGAAATGGGCGCCCTCGCAGACCAGATCGCGGTGCGCGACCAGGAATCGGCCAAACTTGAGGCGGATATCCAGCAAATGCTCTCTGTCCTTCCGAACCTTCCCATGGACGATATTCCCATATCTCCCAGCCCAAAAGACAATGTCTGCATCAAAATGGTAGGAGAAAAGCCCGAGTTTTCCTTTCCGTTCAAAAACCATGTCGAACTGAACGAAAAACTTCACTTGTTCGACTTTCCCCGCGCCGCGAAAATCTCCGGTTCGGGATGGCCTCTCTATCGGGGACTCGGCGCGCGGCTGGAGTGGGCTCTTTTGAATTACATGTTGGACACCCATCGGGCCAACGGATTTGCCCAAATCATTCCTCCCCTCCTCGTCCGTCCCGAGACGATGTACGGCGTCGGACAGCTTCCAAAATTCGAAACTCAGCTCTTCAAGATCAAAGACGAGGACTATAGTCTCTACTTGATCCCTACATCCGAGGCCTCGCTCAACGGCCTCCACATGGATGAAATCATCGAAGAGGAGCATCTGCCCCTCATGTATACTGCCTACACGCCTTGCTTCAGGCGCGAAGCAGGAGCCGCCGGAGCTCAGGAACGAGGCCTCATACGAACCCACCAATTCAACAAAGTGGAGCTCTTTTGCCTCACGACTCCGGAAGACAGCTCCCGCATTTATGATAAAATGATTGCTTCTGCGGAAGAAGTCTTGCAAGGACTAGGGCTCCATTACCGCAGCATGCTCTTGACGACCGGTGACATGTCATTTGCCGCTGCGAAGACGATCGACATCGAGGTCTGGCTGCCTGGACAAAACCGCTACTATGAAGTCTCTTCGATCTCGAATTGCACCGATTTCCAGGCTAGGCGCGCACAAATCCGCTTCCGAAGGAAAAACGAAAAAGCCCACTTCGTCCATACTCTCAACGGCTCGGGGCTCGCAACTTCCCGGCTTATGGTCGCCCTCCTTGAAAACAACCAACAGCCGGACGGATCGATCCTTGTGCCAAAAATCCTACACAAGTATTTAGAAGAAGAGATCGTAGCCATTCAACCAAGATAAGGTTTTGGAAAACTTCGTTCGATTTCTCAATCGTTCTCCGACGGTCTTCCACGCTGCAAAAGAGATTGCGAACGCTCTTGCAGAGGCCGATTTCACCCCTTTGAGCGAACACGAGCGCTGGCAGTTCCAGCCGGGCAAAGGATATTGTCTCATGCGGGGAGGAACTCTCCTCGCCGCATTCCGGATGCCGATGCAGCCCCCCTCCTCGGCAGTGATCCTCGCCAGCCACATCGACAGCCCGTCCTTGAAAATCAAACCGCGTCCCGAACAATCCAATCACTCTATCGGACAATTGATGACCGAACCCTATGGTTCTCCCATCCTCCATTCCTGGCTAGACCGCGATTTATTCTTGGCCGGACGTATTTCCGTGCTCGACGATCAGGGCCTTCCCAAGTCCTATCTCGTCAAGCTCGATGAATATCCGGTCATCATCCCTCAGCTTGCGCTGCACCTCGACAGGCAGATGAACGACAGAGGGGTCCTCGTCAATAAACAGGATCATCTGAAGCCTGTCTTTTCACTTGCAGCGAAAGAAAAGCAATTGGAACAAACGCTCAGGAAACGCCACCCATTCAAAACGCTCCTCGCCTTCGATCTCTTCCTTGTTCCTAACGAACCGAGCTCTTTCCTCGGATTCGATTCGGAACTCATCGCATCCCATAAACTCGACAACCTTACATCCGCCTATGCGGCTCTCTATGGGATGATCCATAGCGGACCGCGGAGCGATGTCTTGCAGGCTGCATTTTTCTGGGACCATGAAGAGATCGGTTCGATGACCGATCTTGGCGCCGATTCCCGATTCGCCGATGACATTTTGGAAAGGATTTGCCTTTTTTTCAAAATGAGCCGTGAAGATTTTATCCGGTTGAAAAGCCGATCGATTTGTTTGTCGGGAGATTTGGCTCATGGGTTCCATCCGAGCTATGCCGATAAATACGATCAGCAAAACGCCCCTCTGCTCGGCCATGGACCCGTTTTAAAATTCAACGCCAACCAAAAATACGCAACAAACTCTTTGACCGGCGCCGCAGTCGCCGAACTTGCAGAAAAACAAAGAATCCCTCTCCAAACATTCGCATCGCGCTCAGACATCCCTTCCGGTAGCACGGTTGGTTCGATTATGGCCTCCCAGCTCGGGATTCCAACAGCGGATCTCGGAATCGCCGGCTGGGCGATGCATTCGGTTCGGGAAACGATCTCCGCCCGCGACGAAGAGTCTCTTTGCATGCTGTTCAAAGCGTTTTTGGAAGAACCTTTATTACACAGAGAATGATCGATGGACACAAAGGAAATTCCCCTCCATTTTAAGGGCAAGGAAGCAATCGAGCACGTAATCGATGCCAGAATCAAAGGACGAGCCGCATCCTCTGAAATCCACGGAGCGGAACTCCCTGGCCATTACAGCGCGGCTGCCGATGCGGCAAAAGAGACATCTCTAATCCTCCTAGTCCTTTGGGCCCTCTTGAGCGAATTGCACTTTCCCGCGGCTGAGCTTCATTGGGTTTCTTTGTGTCTGATCATCGGCTGGCTCTTTTGGAAGGTAGGAAGGAGCGCAATTCTCGGCTATTCCAGACTGGAAAGACTCCACAGACTGATCGAAGAAGAAAGATGGGAGATCGAGCATCACCGACCTCAAGAAAGAGAGGAGCTGAAAGCGCTCTATGCCGTCAAAGGATTTTCGGGAAAACTTCTCGATGAATCCGTCGACATCCTGATGGCGGACGACAACCGCCTCTTGCAAGTGATGCTCGAAGAAGAACTCGGCCTTTCTCTTGAATCCTATGAACACCCTTTGAAACAAGCTCTTGGAGCTTTTTTCGGAGTGATCCTTTCCAGCGCCATCATGTGTGCTGGTTTCTTTCTTCTCCCTTGGTGGGGCGCGGCTCTAACCGCGGCGTTAGTGATTGCCTGCTCCGCAGGAATGGTCGCTCACCTGGAACGGAACCAACCGCTTCCCGCCATCGTCTGGAACGTCGCCAATGCCGCGCTTGCGTCCGGCGTCGCCTATTTCGCAGCCCAGCTTCTTATAAAACAATGAAAACTCCTTACGTATTCGACGAATTTTTTGCCTCTGGGATGGAGGAGAGCATCAGCCCTTTTCTCACTCCGAAATCCCGGATGTTCGGCAATCATCTCTCTATAAAAAGCGCCGGCAGCGCGGCCTTGCTTCTCGCCACGGCATTCGGATGTTCTTTCTATTCCCCTCCTCTCTCCCATATTCTCCTCTCTCTTGTCTATTTTCTGGTCGGGATCCCCGCTCTAATCGCTGCGATCTCCGATTTGAAAAACCTCGAGATCAACATCGATGTCTTGATGACTGTAGCCGCATTCGTCGCGGTTTCTCAGGGCAGCGGCCTTGAGGGAGCTCTTCTCCTCGTTCTCTTCGAACTCTCCCATGGCATGGAAGACTCCGTTTCCAAAAAGGCGAGAAGCGCTCTCCACAACCTCAACAATCTAGCGCCTAAATTCGCATTTCTGATCGACCCCAGTGGAAACGTCTATGAAAAAGCCGTTCGGGAAATCGGGATCGGCGATCTCATGCTCGTGAAAAATGGAGAGGTCGTCCCCCTCGACGGCAAAGTAGTGGCAGGCAATTCATCCGTGAACCTCGTCCATTTGACAGGCGAAAGCGTTCCGATTCCGAAAGCTCCAGGAGATGACATTCCCGCGGGAGCGCGTAATCTCGAAGCAGCGCTGACCATCGAAGTAAACCGGACAAGTTCCGATTCGACTCTTTCCCGGATCATCAACCTCATTACACAGGCTCATGAAGCCAAACCTCGCCTGCAAAGGTGGCTCGACCAGTTCGGCAAGCATTACGCTACCACGATCATCGGACTGACCTTCCTATTCGCGCTTGCTCTGCCTCTCGTGCTCGCGATTTCCTATTTTGGACATGAAGGATCGATCTACCGGGCTCTTGCGTTCCTTATCGCCGCTTCGCCTTGCGCCCTGATCATCGCCACTCCCACCGCCTATTTGAGCGCGATCAGCGCCTGCGCAAAAAAAGGGATCTTGCTCAAAGGCGGCATCACCCTCGATGCTTTGGCCAGCTGCGTCGGCATAGCATTCGACAAGACGGGAACATTGACTACGGGGGATCTCGTATGCACAAACATAGATCCCATGGGAAATACGCAAATCGATGCCGATACCGCCGTCGGCATCGCTTACGGCCTTGAAAGACATGTGGTCCATCCGATCGCAACCGCCCTCTGCAATCTGGCCATTTCCAAGAAAATCCAGCCGGCGGACATCGCCTCCTTCAAAGCGATCCCCGGTTCCGGCTTAATGGGGCGATTCGGAGAACAATCGGTATTCATCGGCCTTCCTGAACGAGTCGCCTTGCAACTTTCTCCTGAAAAAAAGGCTGAACTGCACCGGCGCATGGAAAGTTTGGATGAAGGCATTCTTGCCGCCCTCGCCGTCGACGGCGATGTGTTCCTCTTCCGGTTTTCCGACCAAGTGCGCAAAAATACTAAAGCTATGCTCGAACAGATAAAAACGATCAATGGTCTCAAAACCATCATGTTGACCGGAGACAATCGCCGAAGCGCTGAGAATGTGGGTAAGCTCCTTGGACTGGACGAAATCCACGCCGATCTTCGTCCGGAGGACAAACTCTCCAAAGTCGCTGAATTTTCCGCACTGGGAGGCCTCGCCATGGTCGGCGATGGGATCAACGACGCCCCTGCGCTCGCCCGCGCGACCGTCGGTATCTCGATGGGCAAGATCGGCAGCGCAACCGCAGTCGACGCTTCAGACGTCGTCCTCCTTAACGACGATCTTGATCTGTTGAGCTGGCTGTTTACTAAATCGCGCCAAACTCTCCGCATCGTGAAGCAAAACCTCACTCTGGCCCTTGGAGTCATCGTTCTTGCCACCATCCCAGCGCTTCTCGGCCTTGTGCCTTTATGGGCCGCAGTCATTTTGCACGAAGGGGGAACAGTCCTTGTAGGGTTGAACAGTTTGAGGCTCCTCAAAAAAACCTAACCGAAGTTACATAAAAATCAGACTTACCTCAAAAAAGAGAAGAGGCATATCTAAACCATTGACTTGCTTGTAAGAAAATCTCTCAACTCAGACACAGCTATTGCTTGACCGATCATAACTTGAGACTGATTCCTAAAGTGAATTAATAAATCGGCAACAAGTTGAGATTCTGCAAAAAAACGTTTATTTCCCCTCTCGTCAATAGCTTCAAACATAAGCCCAGAAGAGTTGTTCTTGAGTACCTCCAATGCCGAAGAAAGCCACGGAGTCAAGGGGAAGATTTGTTTTGCAACTACGATACCAATAACTTCATCACTATCAATTCTAAAAAGCGGCCCGCCAGAATTCCCAGGATTGAAAGCTCCATTCATCACAAAGCGCTTCTGTCCTTCAACGGATTGATACCCAGATATGCTTCCATCTAAAAATAACGGCGCTGGGCCATTGTGATCGAACGGAAATCCCCACGTATGTACCCGCTGACCAACCTGTGGATCTTCTCCAATATCTAATTTCAAACCTTTTTGAATTTTTATTTCAGGGACTAAGATTGCAAGATCCCTCTTGGCGTCAGGAATACATTTTTGGATTTTGACTTGAGCACCAGCAGAAGAAACGACTACCAGATCGGATGCCTGACAGCCACGAACAACATGCTCATTTGAGATGATTAGTCCAGTAGATATCCCAAACCCCGTCCCCTTATTCCCCGTTTTAGGACAACAAATAAGATACACATGAAGAACCGGCTGTCGATCAATCGGGCGGGAGCTTCCTAAAAGCCACTGGGTTGTAATAGGCAGGGTATTGCAGATATCATTTTCTATCATAAGAAGAGTAGTCTAAGGAATTCGTCCCTTTTGGTCTATCTCGCCTCTTAAATGGAGACTATGTATCGGCCTTTTCGTTTTCAGATTATAATCAATAAATATTCAAGCCTTTCTGGAAACAGACCTCTCAATAATTTCTCTGAGTATTTTCTCCCATTTTGACTCAATGTCCTTCCCAACAATTAGCTCGTCAATGATCTCCTGATTGTATAAATCGATAAACCGAATGAAATCTGACTCGCGGGTCTCCCACTGCTCTTTGCCATCAATGAAAACTGCGTGGTGGATCCGAGAGTGGTGTTTTTCTTCGTATTCCCTTAATTCCCTGCCCACCAAGAGGCACTCATAGACGGCATCGCTCATCTTGCTCCCGCCTAGGGTTTTTCCCCAGTATTCCTTGATTTCCCATACGAGAAAGGGGTTTACAAGACACGGGATAGCCCCATCTAGGTTTCTGGCGGTAACATAGAGATGCTTCTCTTGAAACCACACACATCGATGTTGCGGATCGACATCGATAGCAACCTTAAATTTCTGAGCAATCTCGGAACTGATTTTGGTGACCGCTCCTACAAGGGATTTCGAGGACTGGTGATGACCCTGATTTTTTGTTGCTGTTTTCCCTACTGCAACCCCGATCTTCTCGCAAAACGATAAAGCTTCATCTTCGCTTCTCAGGTTTGATTTTTGAAGCAGAAATTGTTTCTCAGAATCCTTAAGGTATTTGAAGAAAAGGTCGATTGTTTCTCTTTTAAGAGGGACTGATCCATGAATTTCGAATTTCTTTGAACCTTTCCCTTGAACGAGGATGGGAAGGGCAGTCTCCTCACCAAGGTATTCCTTAAGAAAATCACTTTGTTTCTTCGCTCCCCTGCCAAGCGAGCGAAAATACCGAACAACGTCCCACAACTCGTGACGCCAGCCTAGCTCTTGATAATTATTGACAGCTCGATCTTTTGGACTTTTCGATGAATTTTTTCGCATTATCAAGAAACATTGTAATTCGTTATCAGCAGCTCTACTACATCTCTATTATGAGAGTTTAAGTTAATTTCCCGTCTCGCAGAAATGAGATGGATTTGAAACCCTGAAAATAACTGTCTAATAAATCCTGTATCACTATTACTGACAGCCCATCGTATTCCTTTAGCATCTAATTCCCGACATAAAGCGGCCAGCCTAAAATGATCTTTCTCGCGGAATTGTTGCGATGTGTAGCGATTGAAATTTGAATACCCACCCAACTTGTAGTAGGGGGGGTCAAAATAGACAAAATCATCTCCAGAAACACCATAGAGAGAGAGTTCAAAATCACAGGATTTTATCTCTGCTTGGGAAAGTGCTAGAGAAATAGCTTCGAAGTTTTGTGCATCGTAATAACGCCTATCATACACTCCATAGGGAACATTAAACTGACCCTTTTGATTGACTCGAAAAAGGCCTCTAAAACATGTCTTATTTAGATAGATGAACTGAGCCGCTCGTTCATATAAATCAAGCGTCCAAGGATTTACAGACCTGATTCTAAGGAACTCTTGGTCGGTGTTGATCATTTTATCAAGATGGCCAGCAACCAACTTCCAATCACTTTTTAAAGCCAAATAGGCGTCAATTAACCATTGATTCTCATCCGAAATGATAGCCTGTTGATGCTGTAGCTTGAAAAACACGCTACCGCCTCCCAAGAACGGCTCAAAGTAAGTTCCAAAATCTTTAGGGAAACACGAAGTAAGCTCGTTAACGATAGAGTGCTTTCCTCCAACCCATTTTATAAATGGCTTGGGACCAGATAATGGCTCAATTTTTTGACTCATCTCGGGAAACATATCAATCTCTAGACTGATCTGTTTTTGCCTTGATTTTTGAGATGAAGAAAATGAACGAGCTCGATTTAATGAAGTCATGAAAAATGTTACCCTGGTTCTCTATGAGGCGTAAGCTCGCAAAGCAATTCAGAATGCGTGCACCTAAACACCAGCATAACTTGTTCGGATTTTTTCATCCCCAAAAACCTTTAAGATCTTTACACTTAAATTGGAAAAGACCAATAGATCGTCCTCCTTTTCCAAATCACCAAAACCATCCATTGAAGAATGTAAGCGTCGCGAGACTTGACAAGTTCTTGCGGACATGCAAAAGAAGCCATAGATGCATGAACCCAAATATCCTCCGCTTTCATCCCAGGACTTAAAGCAAGCGATCGCTGCGGAGTCCGGCGAATTCGAGCGCGCCTATCGTTGGCTGGAACAGCATATGCCGCCGAGCTTTTTGGACGAGGTCGATCCGAAAATGAGGATCCTCATCGCCCGCAATCTCTTGAGTTTCCAACTGCAAGACCGTTTTTCCAATATCCATCTGAAGCAAATGGCCATTTCCTGCTGCATGGACGGTCCCGACGCCGATCTGAAAATCATGAAGAACTACTCCAATTTCGCGATCCGCTACTACAGAGCTTTCGTCTCGAACGAACCGCCCCCGGGTGAACCCAAAGGAATTCTCCGCATTGCATTGGTCTATTTCCGCGACCCCGACGGGGATGAAAAGCTGTCGCCCGCAGCCAAAAAAAAGCTATTGGTTTTGGCGAAAGAAAAAAAACCCCAGATTCAAGAGCAGGAATTCGAAACGCTTCTTCATGGCCTGACCCCCCGTTTTCTCCGCTCTATGACTGAAGAGCGGCTGAAAATGGTTCTCGAAATGTTCTTCAGGGCTAAAGAGGGCGACCAGTGCCAATACGAGGTGCGCCGAAATGAAGATTGGAAAACCAAGGACGCCCCCTCTCTCCAGATGGTGCTTGCCTGGCGGAGCGTCCCGAAGGCGGGGTTTCTCTACCGGCTTGCGAAAATCATCCACGCCCATCAGCTGGCGATCCAAAAGGTCGTTGCAACCTATGTGGACCCGTATAGCACCGAAAACGTCCTGATCTTGTCGCTCGGATTGCACGGTTTGCATGGGAAAGCTGCTTGGGAAGAGGCTGAGATCGATGATTTCCTCAGGGAAATCGCTCTGACGAAATTCTTCGAAATTGACGATCCGGTGGGTACGACCTTTGTTCAGACGAAAATGCTGACTGGCAACGAAGGGCATCTTGTCCGTAATTTTATCAGTTTCATCCATCAGGTTCTGGTCTATGCGGATCCGAATCTTTATTCTCTCAACCATATCGTCGACGGCTTCTGCCGGCATCCCGAGCTTACGGTTATGCTGTGCAAAGCGTTCGAATTGAAGTTCCATCCTGATAGAAAAGACGTAGCCCGATTTTTCAAGCAAAAAGAGGAAGTGGTGGATCTCATCGAAAAGCTCGATACGGGCCAAGCGGTGAATGACCTCAGGCGAAAGAACATCTTGCGCCAAGGGGTCCAATTTCTCGACTGCATCCTCAAGACCAATTTCTACATGCACAACAAGACAAGTTTCAGCTTTCGGCTCGATCCGATCTATCTCGATAATGTCCCCTACGAACGAAAAGAAAAATTCCCCGAACTGCCCTTCGGGATTTTTTTCATCCGCGGGATGCATTTCATCGGGTTCAACATCCGCTTCAAAGACCTGGCCCGAGGCGGGGTGAGGACCATCATTCCCGAAAGGCGGGAACAATTCGTCCAAGACCGGAACAACATCTTTTCCGAAGCGTATAATCTCTCCTATACCCAGCAAAAGAAAAATAAAGACATTCCTGAAGGCGGAGCGAAGACCGCTATCCTTTTGAAACCGATGGACGTCTTTTCCGTCGAAGCGCAAGTTTACCGCCAAGAGATGGAAGATGATGGGATCGATCCCAAAATCATCGAAGAAAAAATCCTTGTCTACTACCGCGACCAAAGGCAGGCGTACATCAATAGCTCGCAGCGCTGCTTCATCGACAGCTTCATGACCCTCATCAACTGTTATGAGGATGGAACGCTCCGCGCCAAATCGGTCGTTGATTACTGGAACAGGCCCGAATACATGTATCTCGGTCCCGACGAAAATATTTCCAATGAAATGATCGTCTGGATTGCCGATTTCGCAGAACGCTGCAATTACAAACCCGGGCGTTCTTTTATGTCCAGCAAGCCCGGCGCGGGGATCAACCATAAGCAATATGGCGTCACCTCGTATGGGATCAATGTCTATTTGGAGGAGACGCTCAAGTTTTTGGGCATTGATCCCAAACACAATATCTTCACCCTCAAGATCTCAGGCGGGCCAGACGGAGATGTCGCGGGGAACGAAATCGTCAATATTTACAAATTTTACCCGAATACCGCCAAGTTGATTGCTCTTACAGATGTTTCAGGAACTATCTACGATCCGCAAGGCCTCGATTTGAAAGAGATGGAGGATCTTTTCCACAAATCGCTCCCGATCCGCCACTTTCCTCCCGAAAAAATTTCCGAAGGAGGATTCCTTCTCGATCTCCGTAAGAAGCGGGAAGAGAGCGTCTATGCCCAAGCCACTCTTCTCTGGAGAAAAAAAATGGGAAGGCTCGTGGAAGAATGGCTCTCCGGCAACGAAATGAACTTGCTCTACCGCAACAACATCCATGAGGTCGTAGCGGACGTCTTCATCACCGGGGGAGGGCGGCCCAGAACCTTGAACGAGACGAATTTCCAGGCCTATTTGGATCCTCTAGGCAAACCGACATCGAAAGCCATCGTAGAGGGGGCTAATCTCTACCTGACTCCCGGAGCGCGCTACGCTCTCGAGAAACGGGGATGCATCATCCTCAAAGACAGCTCGTGCAACAAAGGGGGGGTCATCACTTCGTCTTTCGAAGTGCTGGCAGGCCTTTGTATGTCGGAAGCCGACTTTATGAAAGAGAAAAACGAATACATCAAGGAAATCCTGGAAGTGATCCGAAAAGCCGCTTTGAACGAAGCGCGGCTTCTTCTCAACACTTATAAGATCACCAACGGATCTTTGACCGATATTTCAGATAAAATCTCGGAGCGGATCAACCTTTACAAATATCAACTGCTCGAATACCTGGAACCTTTGCAATTGTCCCAGGACAAAGACGACCTTCTGATTCGATGCCTGATCCAATACTGCACGCCTCTTCTGCGCAAGCGGCACCTGAAAGGGATCCTCAATATGCCCGATATCCATAAAAAAGCGATCATCGCCTGCTATATCGCCTCTAGGCTCGTCTATAATCGCGGCCTCGACTGGAGCCCTGCCGTTTCGGATATCCTGCCGACCCTCGACAAAGATCCGTACCTATTTCAAGATGAAATCAATCGCTAAAATCCATTGATTAATTAACCATTTTCATGTACTATGTAATCCAAAACTAGAGAAACCATTTCATGAATAGCGTAGATTTAAGCTCTCCCGATAACCTGATAAATTGGCATCATCCCGACTTGAGTCAAAATCATGAGTCATGGAATTTTATCAAAGAAATATTAGCAGAATTTACAAATACATTTGGAAAATTAAAGAATTGCAACACTGAAAACGTCGATAGATTGAGAACGCGCGTGCAGCAGTGCGACAATGCAGGGGCAGTTAGTTGTGATGAGAATATCCCTAAATATTCATTCTACTGTACAAAGTTTCCTTGTAAACGATTATTTATTAGGATTGCAAATTTCTTTTTTTTCTTACTATCGAACAAAAATGACGTTATAGAGCAGTTTATCATTAATTCAAGTACTGACGGAAAAAGATTTGTAAATAATTTAATAATCGAAAAATTAACAGTAAAAAATGGGATAGGTCAATGTACTAGTTCTGGCATATATGCTCGCGTGTCCGATTTCGATTTGCGCATTCCGAAAAATGAATGGGAGTGCGATGATCTAAGGGCCCTATCAGGCAAAATCAAAAACTATTTGGAAAATTCTGTTCTTTCAGCGCAAACTACTAGCACTCCGCCAGTCTCCGGTACGTCAAGCAACAGCGGGCAAAGTAATACAGGGCCGCAAAATTCAAATTCACCAATTCCTAGTCACAATCGTTCCTTTGTTTTGTTAGGAGGAACGGCAGTCATCGGTGGAGGATTAGCTTACGCAGGATATAGAGCGCGCCAAGCACAAATACAGAAAACAAAAGATGGCTCAACTCAATCTCTGCAACGTTCAACCAACTTACGCGCTTAAAAAACGTCAATATTTTTTTAATACCGATCAAAAGAACCGACAAATCGACTGAAACTATGAGTCGGGATAGGTTCCGCCCATATCCCAAAAAACACTCAATAATCGCCTTAAAAAAATCTCACCTCCTGCTCCAAAAGAAATTATAAACATTTAAAATTGAGGATCTTAATTTAAAAATCCAGCAATCGACGATGGTGATTGCTAAAAAATTGCTCTATCTGGTACAATACAAAAATCATGATAAAAAACACGGTTTACAAAGCCCTTCCCGCAAAGAAGCTCCCCAAAAACGACCGGGAGCAAGCCGTACTTCTCGGCCTCGTCGAACTCTACCTAAAGATAGGCAAGCCTATCGGATCCAGCACGCTACAGGAGCACGGATTCGAGTCTCTTAGCACGGCAACCATCCGCAACTACTTCAGCAAGATGGAAGAAATGGGCTATCTCAAGCAGCAGCACACCTCCGGAGGGCGCATCCCGACTGAGAAGGCTTTCAAGCTCTACGCCGACACTTATAAAAGCCAAGGCCATGCGGAAGAAGGCCAAGAAGAAATCCTAGCTGAGGCTCTGAAAAGGGAAAACCGCGAGGTGGCCACCTTGATCAACCGGTCTGCCGACCTTTTGAGCGAGATGACGAATTGCGCGGTATTCGTATCGACTCCCCGTTTCGACCAAGATTTTGTCCAAGATATCCGGCTGCTCGAACTCGACTCTTCGAAACTCTTGGCCGTCGTCATCACCGATTTCGGCCTTGTCCGCACCGAACCCATTTACCTCGACCATCCGGTCGGAGTTTCCTTCTTGCGAAATGCTGAAGAATATTTCCTTTGGCGGATGAACAAGGGGGAAAAACCCCTTTTCCGCGATGAAGCCGAAGCGAAACTGGCCCAGAGGGTCTATAATGAAGTGATGGTTCGCCATGTCGTCGGCTACGCGAACTTCTCCCATGAAGATATCTTGCGCGCCGGCCTTTCGAAACTCCTCGCTTATCCGGAATTCAACGATGCTGCAGCCCTCGCGAGCAGCCTCTCGCTTTTGGAAGACGAAACCCAGATGCGAAACCTCCTTAGAGAATGCTGCAAGAAAAACGAGCTGATCTATTGGATCGGAGACGATCTTTGCCCCGCAGTTCCCCCCGGATCCGAATGCGCGGTCCTTGCAATCCCCTACCGGATCAACCAGACAGTTGCAGGGGCGATCGCGCTTCTCGGCCCCACGAGAATCCCTTATCGGAACCTCATCGGGCTCAGCCGTCTTTTTAGCGAGTATTTAAGCCGCGTTCTGACCGAAAGCCTTTACAAATTTAAGATTACCTTCCGCCAGCCAAAAGCAGCCGGAGAGATCACAAATACCTCAATTTTATTGGAAAAAAAATGACAGAAGAACAAATGACAGAACCTCCTAAGGCCGAAGAGACGGCCGACTGGAAAGACAAATACCTGCGGACGCTTGCCGAGATGGAGAACATGCGTAAGCGGATGCAGAAAGAGCGCCAGGAGATGGCCCGATTCGGCATCGAAAATGCGATCGGCGAATTTCTTCCTGCGATCGATAATCTGGAAAACGCCCTCCGTTTTGTGGAATCAGCGGGCGGCGAAGTGAAAAATTGGGCGATCGGATTCGAAATGATCCTCTCCCAATTTAAAGAAGTGCTCCACAATCATGGCATCGTCTCCTTCCACTCAGAGGGAAACATGTTCGACGCCCAGCTCCATGAGGCGGTTGAAATCATAGAGACGCAGGACTTTCCGGATGGAACGATCCTCCATGAGTTTACGAAAGGATATAAAAGCGCTTCCCGCACCGTGCGCCCTGCACGCGTCAAGGTGGCAAAATCTCCGCAAAAAAACATAGAAATTCCCGCGCCCGAATTGGCTGCGGAAGAAGAATTAACTTAAGGGAAAAACAATATGGCATCATCAAAGAAAAAAATCATCGGTATTGACCTCGGCACGACCAACTCCTGCGTTGCGATCATGGAAGGCGGCTCGACTGTGGTGATTACGAACGCGGAAGGAGCGCGAACAACTCCCTCCGTCATCTCTTACAAAGGCGGCGAGCGCTTGGTAGGCATCCCTGCGAAACGGCAGGCAGTCACGAATCCCGACAAGACACTGTATTCATCGAAGCGCTTCATCGGACGTAAATTCAACGAAGTGCAATCTGAAATCAGCACCGTACCCTACAAAGTAACTAAAAACGCGAACGGCGACGCCGTGTTCGAAATCGAAGGAAAAATCGTATCTCCGGAAGAAGCGGCGGCCCACGTCCTCACAAAAATGAAAGAAACAGCAGAAGCATATCTCGGAGAAAAAGTGACGGAAGCGGTCATTACCGTTCCTGCCTATTTTAACGATTCGCAGCGCCAGTCGACAAAAGACGCGGGCAAAATTGCAGGCTTGGACGTCAAAAGGATTATCCCTGAGCCGACTGCTGCAGCGCTCGCCTATGGACTCGACAAGCTCCATACCGACAAGAAAGTCGCAGTCTACGACCTTGGCGGCGGTACGTTCGATATTTCCATTCTCGAAATCGGCGATGGCGTCTTTGAAGTGCTTGCGACGAACGGCGATACCCATTTGGGAGGCGATGATTTTGACAACATCATCATTCATTGGCTTCTCGATGAGTTCAAAAAAGAGCACGGGATCGATCTGTCGAAGGACAAGATGGCGCTCCAGCGCCTCCGCGACGCAGCGGAAAAAGCGAAGATCGAGCTGTCGGGCACACTCACGACCGAGATCAGCCAGCCCTTCATTACGATGGATGCGTCGGGTCCAAAACACTTATCCATTACATTGACCCGTGCAAAGCTCGAAAGCCTTTGCCACGATCTTATCGAGCGGACAGTCGAGCCTTGCCGCAAAGCGATGAAAGATGCCAACCTCAGCAATAGCGACATCGGCGAAGTGATTCTCGTCGGTGGTATGACCCGTATGCCGTCGGTCCAGCAGAAAGTAAAAGAACTCTTCGGCCGCGAGCCTCATAAAGGGGTCAATCCGGACGAAGCGGTTGCGATCGGCGCCGCCATCCAGGGCGGAATCTTTGCGGGAGACGTCAAAGACGTTCTTCTCCTCGACGTCGTTCCCCTCACTCTCGGCATCGAGACGCTCGGCGGCGTATTGACTCCGCTCATCGAGCGCAATACGACGATCCCGTCGCAGAAAAAGCAAGTTTTCTCGACTGCCAGCGACAACCAGCCTGCCGTGACCATCGTGGTTCTCCAAGGAGAGCGTCCGATGGCCCGCGACAACAAGGAGATCGGCAGGTTCGACCTGACCGATATCCCCCCTGCTCCCCGCGGCATGCCCCAGATCGAGGTCGCCTTCGACATCGACGCCGACGGCATCCTCCATGTCTCAGCGAAAGATAAGCAAAGCGGCAAAGAACAGAAAATCAAGATCGAGGCAAAATCGGGACTGACCGATGCCGAAATCCAGAAAAAGGTCAAAGAAGCCGAACTTCACGCTGCGGAAGACAAAGAGCGGAAAGAAGCGATCGAAGTGCGCAACGAAGCCGACGCCTTATCGTTCCGGGCCCAAAAGGCGCTCCAGGAATACAAGGACAAGCTTCCTGGCAATATCGTCTCCGATATCCAGAGCCGCATCGACGCCGTCAAAAAAGCGCTGGAAGGACAAGATAATGCTCTCATCAAAGCGAAGAGCGCCGAACTGCAAGAGCACATGCAGAAGATCGGCGAAGAGCTTTCGAAAGCGGGAGCCGGATCTCCTCCTCCGCAAACCGGCCCAGCCCCTAAAAGCAAGAGCGAAGTCGAAGAAGCTGAAGTCGAGATCGTCGACGATCCAGACAAGAAGTAATAGCGGCTTTTTGAAGCGAAGCGCATGACCTCGGTGGAAACACCGAGGTTTTTTATAC